>DATBCP010000119.1:0-16713 GCA_036270435.1 Rhizomicrobium sp.
CGCCCTTCTTGATCTTGTCGACATTGTCCATGCCTTCGATCACCTCGCCCCAGACGGAATATTGCCGGTCCAGCCAGGGCGCATTGTCGAAACAGATATAGAACTGGCTGTTGGCGCTGTTGGGATTGGCCGAGCGCGCCGCCGAAACGGTGCCGCGCTTATGCCGTTCGTCGGAGAATTCCGCCTTGAGATCGGGCAGGTCCGAGCCGCCCATGCCGGTGCCGGTGGGATCACCGCTCTGGGCCATGAAGCCGGGAATGACGCGATGGAACACCACGCCGTCATAGAAGCCCTGGCCTGCCAGCGTCTTGATTCGCTCGACATGATTGGGCGCCAGGTCCGGACGCAGTTTGATCTTCACCGGCCCGTCCTTGAGATCGAGAATGAGATAGTCGGACATTCAGTTTCTTTCCTTGCAATGTTTGATGAGAGCTTGCGCGACAGGCGCCGTGGTGAAAGGGGTGATGTCACCGCCCAACAGGGCGATTTCCTTGACCAGGCGGGAGGAGATCGCCTGATGCCTGGGATCGGCCATCAGGAAAACGGTTTCGATCTCGGTATTGAGGCGCTGGTTCATCGCCACCATCTGGAATTCATATTCAAAGTCCGACACCGCGCGCAGGCCGCGGATGATCACCGAGGCGCCGACTTCGGCGGCGAATTTGACCAGCAGGCTGTCAAAGGCCCGCACCTCGGTGGTGGCATGGCCGGCCGCAACTTTTTCCGCTTCGGCTTTCACCATCGCCACCCGTTCTGCAAGCGTGAAAATCGGGTTTTTGGGGGCGTTGGTGGCCACGCCGATCACCAGGTGATCGACGAGCTTCACGGCCCGCTTGATGATGTCCAGATGCCCGAGTGTCACCGGATCGAAGGTGCCGGGATAGAGGCCGATGAGTCTTTTGCCGTTCATTCGCTGCCGCCGACATCGGCAATGCGTTCCACCGACACCACCTTCTCACCATCATCCACACGGAAGACGGTGACCCCCTGAGCGGCGCGGCCCTGCACCGATATGCCGGAGACTGCCACGCGAATGGTCTGGCCGGCATCGGAGATCAGCATCAGGTCGTCGCTTTCCTCGACCGGGAAGGAGGCGATCACCGCGCTGTTCTTTTTGCCCATGCCGATGGCGACGATGCCGGAGCCGCCGCGTCCGGTGACGCGATATTCATAGGATGAGGTGCGCTTGCCGAAGCCGGTTTGCGACATGGTGAGCACGAACTGCTCTCGCGCGCCCAGCGCGGCATAGCGCTCCGGCGTCAGCGTGGCTTCCTCGACACCCTCTTCGACATCCTCTTCCACCTCGACCGGGACTTCCGTCTCGCCGCTTTCGGCCCGGCGCGCGGCGGAAGCTTGTTTCAGATAGGCGCGCGCTTCCGCGCTGCTGGCGTCGGAATGATAGAGCAGCGACAGGCTGACCACTTCGTCGCCATTCGCCAATTTGATGCCGCGCACACCAGTGGAATCACGGCCCTTGAAGACGCGCACATCGCCGACCGGGAAGCGGATCGCCTTGCCGCCACGGGTGGTCAGCAGGAAATCGTCGGCGTCGGTGCAGGTCGCCACGCCCACTATGCCGTCGCCGGGCTCGAGCTTCATGGCGATCTTGCCGTTCTTGTTGACCTGGGCGAAATCTGAAAGCTGGTTGCGGCGCACGTCGCCGGACTTGGTGGCGAATACCACATTGAGCTTGTCCCACTCGGCCTCGTCTTCGGGCAGCGGCAGAATGGTGGTGATGCGCTCGCCTTCCGACAGCGGCAACAGATTGACCATCGCCTTGCCCTTGCCGGCGATGCGCGCTTCCGGCAGCCGCCACACTTTGAGCTTGTAGGCCATGCCGGTGGAGGAAAAGAACAGGAGCCAGGCGTGGGTGGAAGCCGCGAACAAGCTGGTGACGAAATCCTCGTCCCGGGTCGCCATGCCGGCGCGGCCCTTTCCGCCGCGGCCCTGCACCCGGTATTCGGCCAAAGGCGTGCGCTTGATATAGCCGTTATGGGTGACGGTGACGGCAACTTCTTCGCGTTCGATCAGCGCTTCGTCTTCCAGCTCGATCTCCGCATCGATCAACTCGGTCTTGCGCGGGGTGGCGAACTCGTCGCGAATGGCGCCAAGCTCCTCCTTGATGATGGCCAGCACCCGGCCGCGCGAGGACAGGATGTCGAGATAGTCGGCGATCGCCAGCCCAAGCTTCTCGCCCTCGTCATTGATTTCGTCGCGACCCAAAGCGGTGAGGCGTTGCAGGCGCAGGTCGAGAATCGCCTTGGCCTGTTCTTCCGACAATTTGATCGTGCCGTCTTCCTCCATGCGATGCCGCGGATCGGCGATCAGCGCCACCAGCGGCGCGACATCCTTGGCCGGCCAGGCGCGCGCCATCAATTGCTCGCGGGCGGACGTCGCATCCGGCGCGGCGCGGATCAGCCGGATCATTTCGTCGATATTGGCGACCGCGACCGCCAAGCCGACCAGCACATGGCCGCGGTCGCGCGCCTTGGCCAGCTCGTATTTGGTGCGACGGGTGATGACCTCCTCGCGGAAGCCGGTGAAGGAGCCGATCAGCTCCTTCAAATTCATCTGCACAGGCCGGCCATTGTTGAGGGCCAGCATGTTGACTCCGAAGCTCTGCTGCAAGCTGGAAAAGCGGTAGAGCTGGTTGAGCACCACCTCGCTGGAGGCATCGCGCTTGAGCTCGATGACCATGCGCATGCCGGAGCGATCGCTTTCGTCGCGGATGTCGGCGATCCCCTCGATGCGTTTGTCGCGCACCAGTTCGGCGATGCGCTCGATCAGCATCGCCTTGTTCACTTGATAAGGCAGTTCGGTGACGATGATGGCTTCGCGGTCCTTGCGGATTTCCTCCACCGCGCAGCGCGCCCGCATCAGGATGGAGCCGCGGCCCCGTGCCAAAGCGGCGCGTGCATTCTGCTTGCCGATCAAAAGCGCGCCGGTGGGGAAATCCGGACCCGGCACGATCTCGGTCAGCCGTTCCAGGTTGATCCCGGGGTCCTCGATCATGGCCAGGCAGGCATCGATCACTTCGCCCAGATTGTGGGGCGGGATGTTGGTCGCCATGCCCACCGCGATACCGGCCGAGCCGTTGACGAGAAGATTGGGAAAGCGCGAAGGGAGCACGGACGGCTCTTTTTCGGTGCCGTCGTAATTGTCGCGGAATTCGACAGTGTCCTTGTCGATGTCCTCCGTCAGGGCATGCGCAATCCTGGCGCGGCGCACTTCGGTGTAACGCATGGCCGCGGGGGGATCGCCGTCCACCGAGCCAAAATTGCCTTGCCCGTCGATAAGAGGCACGCGCATGGAGAAATCCTGCGCCATGCGCACCAGCGCGTCGTAAATCGATTGGTCGCCATGAGGATGATATTTACCGATGACATCGCCGACCACGCGGGCGGATTTGCGATAGCCTTTGTTCCAGTCGTAGCCATTCTCATGCATCGAATAAAGGATGCGGCGATGCACCGGCTTGAGGCCGTCACGCGCGTCAGGCAGCGCGCGCTGCACGATCACGCTCATCGCATAGTCGAGATAGGAGCGCTTCAGCTCATCTTCGACCGCAATGGACTGGATGGGACTGCCGCCTTCCGGCGGGTTCAGGGTATCGGAATCGTCGCTCAAAAAGGGCGGCCTCAATGGTGCAGTCGAAACGTGTGGGAACTGTTGCGATTCCTAGCATTTTGCGGGTCGGGAAACCAGCAAATACGCCACTGTTAAAACCCTGGCACCATTGGCTAATTTGTTACTTTCTCCAACGCGGAAAACTCGGCCCGGACCCGGGCGATGTCATAGGCATAAATCAGCCGCTCATGCGCCTCATCCTTGTAGCCGAATGTGATGCCGATAAGTCTGCCGGAGCGGTCCAGGACCGGCCCTCCCGAAAAGCCCGGGCCGGCGTTGCCCGCAAAGACGAAGTATGCGGGCGCCGTGCAGCCGGGACACTGCTTGATCTCTTTGACCACGCCATAAGCGACGCGCAATTGGCGCCCCTCGCCCTGGCCATAGGCCGTAACGCTTTCGCCGATGACGGGCGCGGCGGTTTGTGGCGACGCGTTGCGAGGGGTGTGGAAAAACAGCAAGTCATAGTCCTGACGGACGCCGATCACCCGCTTGGGATCCAACAGGTTGGCGTTATGCGCATTGGTCACGGCAATGCCGGGCGCAATCACCATCGCGGCGCCGTCGGCGGTATCGATACCGAGATGCACGCGCGCATGCAGCGGCAAATAGGCAGCCGCGATGTCAGGCTCCGCGATCGCGGTGGCGGGCAGCCCGGAGGAGCCCATGCATCCGGCAAGCGACAGCAGAAGCAGGACTAAAGCCAGCCTAGAATGGGATCTCGTCATCCAATTCGTCACGCTGGAAGCTGGCCGGGGCTTCGCCGGCGCCGCGGCTTCCCCCACCCTCGCCGCCATTCCTGCCATCCAGCATGGTCAGTTCGCCGCGGAAATTCTGCAGCACCACTTCGGTGGAGTATTTCTCGGCGCCATCTTTATCGGTCCATTTGCGGGTCTGCAGCTGGCCTTCGACATAGACCTTGGAGCCCTTGCGCAGATATTTCTCAGCCACCTCGGCCAGATTCTTGTTGAAGATCACCACCCGGTGCCATTCGGTCTTTTTCTTGCGCTCGCCGCTGGCCTTGTCGCGCCAGCTCTCGCTGGTGGCGACTGACAGGTTGACCACCGGATCTCCGGACGTCATGCGCCGTACCTCCGGGTCCTTGCCCAGATTGCCCACCAAAATCACCTTGTTGACGCTGCCGGCCATGATCTTCTCCATTACAAGGGGGCGACGTTAGACGAGAGCCGCGTGTCTGCGCCATGATGCGTGCCCTTTTATCCACCCATAACATTGTTCCCTATTTGTTCCAATAGCCTTGTAACGCCTTTTCCCCCATAAGCCACATGGCGCGGTGAGGCGGCATGCCCTTCAATTCCTATCCTTATTTCGTGTTCCTGGCGGTGGCGGTGCTGGGGTTCCGCCTGCTGGAAAAAGACGCGCCCGTGGGGCGGCGTGTGTTCCTGCTTCTGGCCTCCTACGCCTTCTATGCCTGGTGGCGGGCCGACTTCCTGTTGCTGCTCTGCGGCTCGACCCTGGTCAATTATGCGCTGGGCTGCGAAATCGAGCGGCGGCGCATGCAGCACAAGGACCGGCGCGGGCTCCTGATCGCGGGTCTCGTCTTCAATCTGGGCCTGATCGCCACCTTCAAATACGACACGCTGTTCGTCTCCACCGCCAACGACATGCTGGGCCTGGGCCTGCCGGTGCCGCATTTCTTCCTGCCGCTGGCGATCAGCTTCTTCACTTTCGAACAGATCAGCTATCTGGTGGATGCCGATGCCGGCAAGACCCACAATTACGGGCTGTTGGATTACGCGCTGTTCGTCGCCTATTTCCCGCACTTGATCGCGGGCCCGATCGTGCGCCACAACGACCTGATCCCGCAATTCCGGCAGTTGCGCGCCAAGAATGACGACCTGGCCGCCGGCATCACCCTGTTCACCATCGGTTTGGCCAAGAAATCCCTGATCGCCGACAATCTGGCGCCTTTCGCGGATGCCATCTTCAACGCGGCCGCCCGCGGCACCCATTTGGGCCCCACCGACAGTTGGCTGGGCACACTGTTCTTCGCCTTCCAGATCTATTTCGATTTCAGCGCCTATTCCGACATGGCGCTGGGCTCATCGCTGATGCTCGGCATCCGGCTGCCGGTGAATTTCCACTCGCCCTACAAATCCGCCAGCATCATCGAATTCTGGCGACGCTGGCACATTTCCCTGTCGGCCTTCCTGCGCGATTATCTTTACGTGCCGCTTGGCGGCAACCGCAAAGGGCGCGTCCGCCGCTATCTCAATCTCTTCATCACCATGCTGCTGGGCGGGTTGTGGCATGGCGCCCACTGGACCTTCATGCTGTGGGGCGGACTGCACGGCTTCTATCTTTCCATCAATCACGCCTTCCGCCACGCCACCAAAGGCATGACAGTGCCGCCGCCATGGCGGCTGCCGCTGCACGCCGCGTCGGTGCTGTTGACCTTTGCGGCCACGACCCTTGCCTGGATCGTCTTTCGCGCCCCCGACCTGCCCAGCGCCGGCAATGTGGTGGACGGATTGCTGGGCGGCGGCCATTCCGCGGTGGTCAGTTTCTCGCCGCTGGCCGCGGTGACGCTGCTGGTGCTGTTCCTGATCGTCTGGCTGATGCCCAACAGCATGGAGCTGATATGGCGGTATCATCCCGCTTTGCCATCGCCCTATCCCGACCAGCCGGTCGAACCGGCAAAGCGCTTTTCCTGGCGGCCGAGGCCTATCCATGCCGCCATCTATGGCCTGATGTGCATTGTGGCGGTGCTGGCCTTGTCCAATCTCAAACCTTTCATCTATTTCCAATTTTGATGGAAAATACCCGCTACGCCGTCTGGTTTCTCACAACGGTGGCATTGGCCATCCTGGCGCTCGCCGGATTCAACACTCTGGCCGGCGCCTACATCCTTCATCATCCCGCCGGCGGCAGCACCCAGACGCTTTCGGGGTTCGAACGCGCGCTGAAGCCCGTCTGGCTGGAACAGATTCAACCCGAATTGGTGTTCGTCGGCTCCAGCCGGGTGCGCGACGGTTTCGATCCGGTCCTGATAGACCCGGCTTTCAAGACGCGCAGTTTCAATTATGGCGCCTCCAGCATCACCCCCTATGAAGCGCGCCGTTTCGCGCAGGACGCGTTGGCGCGCGCTTCGGTCAAGCAGGTCGTGGTGGCGCTGGATGCCTTCACCGGCAATGGCGGTCCGGGTGAAGCGTTGCCCGGCTTTGACGAAACCCGGCTGGCGGTGACTCCATCCGGAGATCCCACCCCGCGGCGCGCCCTGTGGCAATTCACCACCCGTTACTTGAGCGGAGGGGCGCTGGGCATGAATGCCTTGGCGGCCTGGTCGCTGGCCCAGTTGAACAACGGCCAGAGCGCCGCCGACCGCCCCGATATTTTTCCTGCTTACGGCCATATGACCGAAGCGGTGATGCAAAAGGATCTGGCCTATCGCCGGGCACGGGTCATGCGCATGGGCGATGGGGCGGCGCGGGAATTGGACACTCTGCTCGAGGATGCCTGCCAAGCACCCGCGCGGCTGACGCTGTTCTTCCCCCCCGACAATATGGCGATCATCGCGCGTTACCGGCAAGTCGACGCCGCCGGCCTTGATGCTTTCAAACGGAAAGTCCGCGATCTGGTGGCCCAGCACAATGGGCGATGCCGCAACAAAGCCACGCTGTTCGACTTCATGGCACCGAACGCACTCACCCGCGAAACACTCCACGAAGGCTCAAGCGCCGACTATGTCGACCTGGTGCATTTCCGCCCGCCGGCGGGGGTGTGGCTGCTCAGGCAGATGGGCGTGAACGCCCATTGAGCTGGTTGGCGCCTAGCTGGTGGTCGATGTCGTAGGAACAGCGCAGGGCGCACCACATTGCCCGTTGCTGCTGGTCCCGATCGCGATTGCGATCCCGGCCACCGCCAAGGCGGCCGCGCCGCCGACGACCCACAGGCGCGGAGTGCGGGCGGCCGGATGCACACCGGCCGGCTTGCCCGGTGCCAGGGCTCCATCGGCTGCCAGAGCCTGGGAGCCGGCCATGGCCGCCACAACCGCCATCGCAATCATCGCCGTCCGGAAATTGGTCATTCTTCGTTCCCCTGAAACCCGCCTTTTCCGGCGGTGTAATAGGTTGTTCCTGTTGGCCAAACTGTCAGCCAACCCTGGCACTATTAGGGCCTTTACCCCGGGCTTTGCAAATGAACAATCCGGCCATGAGACAGATCCGATCGTTCTCTTTTTGTTTCGCCAGACCCGGGAACAGGCTATGACAAGCACATGGACCCCTTAGCCGAGATTCTGCAGCCCGCGCGGCTGACCGCCGTTGTCGATATCGGCGCCAATCCCATCGATGGCGACCCGCCCTACAGGGCGATGCTGTCGGCGGACTTGTGCCAGGTAACAGGCTTTGAGCCGTTAGAGACCGCGTTCCAGCGGCTGGAGCAGAAAAAGGGCCCGCGCGAACGCTACCTGCCCTACGCCCTGGCCGATGGAACAGAGCGCACATTGCATGTCTGCGAACTGGAGGGCATGACCAGCCTGCTGGTTCCCGATCCCGCCCATCTGGCGCTTTTCAATTTGTTTCCTACATGGGGGACCGTGAAAGCGCGCATCCCGGTCAAGACCCGAAAGCTGGACGACATCGCCGAAATCACCGCCTTGGATTTCCTGAAAATGGATATCCAGGGGGCGGAGCGCGAGGTGCTGGCGCATGGCAGGTCCAAGCTCAAGGACACGGTGATGATCCAGACCGAAGTGTCTTTTGTTCCGCTGTACCAGGGCCAGCCGTCCTTCGGTGACATGGACCTGGCCCTCAGGGCGTTGGGGTTTCTGCCCCACAGCGTCACCGGCACCAAGATCTGGCCGATTTCGCCGATGGTGGTGGGTGACGCGCCCAACCGGGGCATTCGCCAGCTGCTCGAAACCGACATGGTCTATGTCCGTGATTTCTCAAGCCCGGACAAGATGAGCGCGGAACAATGGAAACACCTCGCCTTGGTGGCGCACCATTGCTACGGCTCCTATGACTTGGCTCTCAAAGCCCTCCTCGCCCTGATGCAAATAGGCGCGGTGCCCGCCGATGCCAACCGGCGCTATCTTGCCAGCCTGCCAGCCAGAAAAGTTCATTGATGCTCAAGAACATCTCCATCCGCGGCGCCCGCGAACACAATCTCAAGAATATCGACGCGGAGATTCCGCGCGACACGCTGACCGTGCTGACCGGCCTGTCCGGCTCGGGCAAATCCAGCCTTGCCTTCGACACCATTTATGCCGAAGGCCAGCGCCGCTATGTCGAAAGCCTTTCGGCCTATGCCCGCCAGTTTCTGGAGCTGATGCAGAAGCCGGATGTGGATCATATCGAAGGCCTGTCGCCGGCGATTTCCATCGAGCAGAAGACCACCTCCAAGAATCCCCGCTCCACCGTGGGTACGGTGACGGAAATCTACGACTATCTGCGCTTGTTGTTTGCCCGCGTCGGCGTGCCCTATTCGCCCGCCACGGGCCTTCCCATCGAAAGCCAGACGGTCAGCCAGATGGCTGACCGCATCCTGGCGCTGCCGGACGGCACGCGCCTGTATCTCTTGGCGCCCATCGTGCGCGGCCGCAAGGGCGAATACCGCAAGGAACTGGCCGAACTGCAGAAGAAAGGCTTTCAGCGCGTCAAGGTCGACGGCAAGTTTTATGACATCGGCGCCTCGCCGGCGCTGGACAAGAAACTCAAGCACGATATCGAAATCGTGGTGGACCGCATCGTGGTCAAGCCGGATATCGGCAACCGCCTGCCGGACTCGATCGAAACCGCGCTCGATCTCGCTGACGGCTTGCTGGTGGTGGAGTTTGCCGACGAAAAGGAAAAGGACGGCAAGCCGCGCCAAATGCTGCTGTCATCCAAATTCGCCTGCCCGGTCTCCGGCTTCACCATTTCGGAAATCGAGCCCAGGCTGTTTTCCTTCAACAATCCCCATGGCGCCTGCCCGGAATGCGACGGGCTGGGGGTGCAGAATTATTTCGACGAGGCGCTGGTGGTGCCCGACGAAAGCCTGTCCTTGAAGAACGGCGCCATCGCGCCCTGGGCCAAGTCGTCTTCGCCCTATTATCTGCAGACCCTGGAAGCACTGGCCAAGCACTACAAATTCTCGATGAACGAGCCTTGGGAGGACCTGCCCAAAAAGGCGCGCGACGTCGTCCTGCACGGCTCCGGCGAGGAGGTGATCAAGTTCACCTATGACGACGGCATGCGCCGCTATGACACCAAGAAGGAATTCGAGGGCGTCATTCCCAACATGGACCGCCGCTATGGCGAGACCGACAGCGCCTGGGTGCAGGAAGACCTGGAGCGTTTCCAGGCCGAGGCGCCGTGCGAGGTCTGCAACGGTTATCGCCTGAAACCGGAAGCCTTGGCGGTGAAGATCGGCGGCCTGCATGTCGGCCAGGTCTGCGAACAATCGATCCGCGACGCCGACAACTGGTTCCGCGACATAGACAAGAAGCTGAACAAGCAACAGCAGGAAATCGCCGTACGGATTTTCAAGGAAATCCGCGCCAGGCTGAAATTCCTCAACAATGTGGGTTTGGATTATCTCACTTTGGCACGTTCGTCGGGCACACTATCGGGCGGGGAAAGCCAGCGCATCCGGCTCGCCTCCCAGATCGGCTCGGGCCTGACCGGCGTGCTCTATGTGCTGGACGAGCCCTCAATCGGATTGCACCAGCGCGACAATTCCAAGCTGCTGGACAGCCTCAAAGGCCTGCGCGACATGGGCAACACCGTGCTGGTGGTGGAGCATGATGAGGACGCCATCCGCCAGGCCGACCATGTCATCGATATGGGCCCGGGCGCGGGCGTGCATGGCGGCCATATCATCGCCGAGGGCACGCCTTCCGACATTATTGCCAACAAGAAGAGCCTGACCGGGAAATATCTCAGCGGCGCGGAATTCATTCCGATTCCAGCCCAACGCCGAAAAGCGATCCATGGCCGCTGGCTGAAGGTGGTGGGTGCGCGCGGCAACAATCTCAAGAATGTCACGGCGCAGATCCCGTTGGGAACGCTGACCTGCGTCACTGGCGTCTCCGGCGGCGGCAAATCCACTTTGACCATCGAGACCCTCTACAAGGCGGCGGCGCGAAAGCTGGCCCAGGCGCGCGAACATCCTGCTCCCCACGACCGCGTAGAAGGCCTGGAATTTCTCGACAAGGTCATCGACATCGATCAAAGCCCGATCGGCCGCACGCCGCGCTCCAATCCCGCCACCTATACCGGCGCTTTCACCCCCATCCGCGACTGGTTCACCGAACTGCCGGAATCCAAGGCGCGGGGCTACGCCCCCGGGCGCTTCAGCTTCAACGTCAAGGGCGGGCGTTGCGAGGCCTGCCAAGGCGATGGCGTCATCCAGATCGAGATGCACTTCCTGCCCGATGTCTATGTCCAGTGCGACGTCTGCAAGGGCAAGCGCTACAACCGCGAGACGCTGGAAGTGAAATTCCGCGACCATTCCATCAGCGACGTGCTGGACATGACAGTGGAAGCAGGTGCCGAGCTGTTCAAGGCGGTGCCCTCTATCGCGGAAAAGCTCGAGACGCTGAAACGCGTCGGCCTGGGCTATATCTCCATCGGCCAGCAGGCCACCACACTATCCGGCGGCGAGGCGCAGCGCGTCAAACTGTCCAAGGAATTGTCCCGCCGCGCGACCGGACGCACGCTCTATATCCTGGACGAACCAACCACCGGGCTGCATTTCCATGACGTAAAGAAGCTTTTGGACGTGCTGCAGGAGCTGGTGGACCAGGGCAACACTGTGGTGGTGATCGAGCACAATCTGGAAGTGATCAAGACCGCGGACTGGATCGTGGATCTGGGGCCGGAAGGCGGCGACGGCGGCGGCGAGATCGTGGCCAGCGGCACGCCGGAAGACGTGGCCGCCAACCCGCGTTCCTATACCGGCCAATATCTCAAGCCGCTGCTGAAAAACGCCTTGAAAAACAATCAGGTCAAGCCGGCGGCGCGGAAACTGAAGGCTGCGGAATAACCGGGGCCAGAGCAAGTCAAGGTCAGATTCCCGGTGCGTTCTTCGGCGTCGGCAGGCTGTCGCTACCGGCCCTGGCGGATCGCCTCACCGCAACGCAACGCAGTTGATTCCAACTGGTCCCAACTTGCTCTAGACTGCGACGTCCAACACCGGCTCGTCCTTCAGCGTCCGCCACACTGAAACGCTGGCGCCGGCAAACAGACCCACCACCAGCGGCGAGACCAGAAAGCCCAACCCGCTGATCAGGGGCAATACATCGCGCGCCCGCATGATGGCGGTGAGCATCTGCACCCGCTCGGTGCCGGCGACCGCCTGGGCCGATGCGCGGCCCGCCAGAACCACCTCCAGGGCAGTGAAACACAACAGGATGGGGCCGAACACCGCCAGCAAAACCAACAGCAGGCGCCAGAAATTCCCGGCCGACAGCATCCAGGCCCGACGCAGAACCGGCGCAGTCTCTGCCACCGCAATCGTGGGCAGGAGCAGGAAGAAACGCGGCATGGCGAGCAACACGACACCATAAAAGATCAGCAGCATCAGGGCCGGACCGGCGGATTGCGGCAACCGGGCGCCGGCCACCGCGATGGCGGCATCGGTCACGACAAAGGCAGGAAGCACAAGCACCAGGATCACGCCGATAAAGGCTATGAGTGCGCGGAACATCCGCCATTCCAGATTGCCGAAGGCAAAATGCGCAATAGAGGGCGCCGAACGCGCGCCCAGCGCCAACTGCACCACCGCCACGAACATCACCGCGTAAAGCAGCAGCGCCGCGACCAGATAGCCCAACATCATCAGCATGCTAGGGCCCAGGGCGGCGACGTTGTTCCCCGCCATCGCGTCGATGAAGTCGTTGTAGTAACGCTGGAGAGAGAAAAATCCCATAATGGTGGCCAACACCATCGGTACCCAGATGAGGCCGATCACGCCACCCAGATGGGTGATGGCGAAGACATATGCGTCACGGATGGTCGCGACGATCTCGATGCGCCGCATCACGGGAAATCGCTTTCAGAACTCATCAAAGGGGCGAAGATCGTCGAAAACGGGCGCCTGGGGAACCGTCGCATCCTGCCACAGGCGTACAGCCCAGGCGGTGACGGCGGCAGCCACCGGCAGCTTGCCCAACTGCGCCAGCGGCTCGGTGATAAAGGCAAGGCGTCGGCGCGGAACAAATATGGCGATGCTCACGGCAGCGGCGGCCAAAAGTCCCGCGCCGACCGCCAGTCTGACGTAATTCGTTCCCTTGCTTTGCTCAGACATCGCAGATTCGTCCTTTTGCCGAATTATATAGGCGCGGCTTGGCCGCCGTCATCTGTTCTTCGCGTGTTTCCCTTTGCAAAGAATGTCCTGCGGCATTGTCGCACGGAGTGTGACACGAATGGTTAAAGATACCGCTCGGGTTCGGGCGCCGTTGGGAAGGGCTCCAGGCAACAAAAAGCCCGCCATCCATGATGGCGGGCATTTGTCTTGTCCGAGTGCCGACGCTGTTACGGAGGTGTCGTGGAGGTGGCCGGGCCGGCGAAGGTGTTGGGGGCGCTGTGGCTACCGCTCTGGTTCGAGACCACGACGGCGACGGCGGTGATGATCGCGGCGGCGCCAAGGCCAATGAGCAGGGTTCCCTTGCTGATTTCCTGCGCCGATTTCACGCCCGCGGGCTTGCCGGGGACGAGTGCGCGATCCGCGGCGAACGCCGAAGAACCAACCATCGCTGCCACCGTTACCGCGGCAACAACACTCTTAAAACCGTGCATAGGCTTCCCCCGTTATCCGATGGCGGATACTTGTCCGAAGCTTACAGCCAAGTCAACCAGCCATTCCCAATTCCTTTTTGACTGTTGCCAAAAGGCTTTACCGCATCCTTCGCGGCTTTTTTTGGCCGGATTTCGGGTGCTCGACGGCCCCCTGCAGCCGCGTTTGGCGAGCCCTGAGGGCCAATATGCCCGGAGGCTTCTTGGCGGACCGCACAGATTATATTGCGAATGCGAATGGTCGGTCTCTGGCGGCCGAATCTTCGAGAGAAACCTGTCTGCTTGCGGCCCGTCACGAACCTGTTAAAGCCCTCCCCAATGACGATCGATCTGCACATCATTGGCGGCGGGCTGGCCGGGTCGGAAGCGGCCTGGCAAGCGGCCGAATTGGGCGTGGCAGTGATCCTTCATGAGATGCGTCCCTGTCGAGAGACGTTCGCCCATCAGACCGATTCTCTCGCAGAACTGGTCTGTTCCAACTCCTTCCGCTCCGATGACGCCCTCAACAATGCCGTTGGCTTGTTGCACGAGGAGATGCGTCGCGCCGGTTCCCTGATCATGCGGGCCGCGGACAATCACAAACTGCCCGCAGGCGGCGCATTGGCGGTAGACCGGCACGGCTTTTCGGCCGCAGTGACCCAAGCGCTGGAACAGCATCCGCGCGTAAAGGTCATGCGCGGCGAGATCGGCCAACTGCCCCCTGCCGATTGGGGCAGCGTGATCGTGGCGACGGGGCCGCTGACTTCCTCCAGCCTGGGCGCCTCGATAGCCGAAGCCGCGGGCCAGGATCACCTGGCCTTTTTCGACGCCATCGCTCCGATTGTCCACCGGGAGTCCATCGACTTCGAGATTGCCTGGTTCCAGTCGCGCTATGACAAGCAAGGCCCAGGCGGCGGCGTGGCGGACTATATCAATCTTCCGCTGAACGAAGCGCAGTACAAGGATTTCGTGACGCAGCTTTTGGCGGGTGAGAAGACCGACTTCAAGGAGTGGGAAAAATCCACGCCTTATTTCGAAGCCTGTCTTCCCATCGAAGTGATGGCGGCGCGAGGGCTGCAGACGCTCGCCTTCGGGCCCATGAAGCCCGTCGGGCTCAAGGATCCGCGCAGCGATCGTCCCCCTTATGCGGTGGTGCAGCTGCGCCAGGATAATGCGCTGGGCACCTTATGGAACATGGTGGGCTTCCAGACCAAATTGAAACATGCCGAACAGGTGCGCATCTTCCGCACCATACCCGGGCTGGAGAAGGCGCAGTTCGCCCGGCTGGGAGGGTTGCATCGCAACACCTTCATCAACTCTCCCGCCCTGTTGGATCATCAGTTGCGGCTGAAGTCTCACCCACACCTTAGATTTGCCGGACAGGTGACGGGCGTGGAGGGCTATGTCGAAAGCGCGGCCATCGGGCTTCTTGCCGGACGGTTCGCGGGGGCGGAGCTCAAGGGATTGGCGGTGGTGCCGCCGCCGCCCACCACCGCTTTTGGCGCGCTTTTGAATCACATCACCGGCGGCGCCGATGCGCGCACGTTCCAGCCCATGAACGTGAATTTCGGGCTCTTCCCACCCTTTGAAAAAAGCGCCAAAATCCGGGGAAAAGATCGCAAGCAGGCGATAGCCGCGCGCGCGCTGGATGATCTTTGCGCATGGCTTGCCCTAAAGCAGGCTGCTGAATAGTTTCGCGAAACTTGCTAACCTCTCCCACGTTGAGTGAACAGCAACCAGCGGATCATGCCATGGATATTCCCCTCGAACTTTCCTTCCACAATATGGATCCTTCCGACGCGCTGAAAGTGGCGGTGCAGGAACATGTCGCCAGGCTGGAGCAATTCCACGATCACATCATCGGTTGCCGGGTGGTGATCGAACTGCCCCACAAAAGCCAGAAGGCCAGCGGCAATCCGCCCGACGTGCATATCGTGCTGCGCGTGCCGGGCAGGGAAATCGTGGTGAGCAAGGAATTGAATCATGCCGGCCACAAGAAAAGCGCCACCGATGCCTATGCCGTGCTGGACAACGCCTTTGCGGTGGCAATCGACCGGCTCAAGGATTATCGCCGCATCAGCCATGGCGATGTGAAATACAAGAATAGCGAGGCGCTATAGCCGCCTTTTCATCGCCGCGCTCAATAACGCCATCTGCCTGCGGTGGATCGGGACGTCGCGTCCGGCATTGAGCTTGCGCAGATAGACCGGCACCAAGGCCGCCGGCAGGATCGCGGCCAGCGCCGCCCCCGGCTTGGGCGCCTGACGTGCGGCCAGGAAATGATCGCGCGCCGTGAGCGCCACCTGTCGCACCGCGCTCGCCAATCGCGGCTCATTCTGCTCGAGATGGAAGAAGCCTTCCGGCGTAAGATCGAGCGCCGCCAAAAGATCGAGCGGCAAGTACAGCTTGTGCCGGCCATTGTGAAACGGCAGGGCCCGCAACAGGCCGGTCAGGCCATATGCCAGCCCTGCCTGGCGCAAGGTTTCCGCAATACCCGGCGGGCCGTCCAAGACTTGCGCCGCCAGCCGCATCAGCCGGCCGCTGGTGGACTCCACATAACCCTTAAGGGCGGCAAAATCGGCGAAACACTCGGCGCTGGAATCAAAGGCGCGCGCGGCGATCAACGCTTCCAGTTCGGCCAGCGCGACACTGCTTTCGCCGAACAGAGCCGCCAATCCCCGTACCACATCATGATTGCGCACCGCCCCGCTTGCGGCGCCCTCGGCACTCTCGCGCCACCATTCCAGGCGGATGGCGCCCAGCATCGGCTCGCGCACTGTCTCCGCGATCCGCGCCACCTCGGCATTGAAGGCGTAAAGCGCAAACAGCAGAGGCCGCTTGGGTGGCGGCGCGAACAGGGTGGCGAAATAGCGGTCGGGATCGGCGGCACGCACCGACGCTGCAAGGCGGTTGGCCAAGGCGGCATCCATCTAAAAAAGAAACCGCCCGCGCGAGCGGGCGGTTCCTGCAGCTTTCGGCAAAAGGCTCAGTAGAGGTGCCCCGCCGCCACCATGCTGAACAGCATGGGGATCGACAACAGCGTGTTGATGCGGCTGAACATGCCGGCCGTCTTGCCGGCGGCGGCCTTCTGCGCGGCCGGGAGATCGGGATATTTGCCGCCAATATTCAGCGCTTTTTGCTGGTTGGGCCAGATCACAAACCAGACATTGAACCACATGATGGTGCCCAGCCACATGCCGATGCCGATGGCAAGATATTTCGGCACCATCGGCCAGCCGGCCAGGCCTTCGCTAAGATCGAGCGTATAGGCTTCCAGCAGATAGTGATTGCGCAGCGCCAGGACGAGTCCGAAGAAGATCGTGCCCGCGGCGCTCCAGCGGAACCAGAACAAGGCGGCCGGGGTGATGAA
>DATBCP010000120.1:0-4155 GCA_036270435.1 Rhizomicrobium sp.
AGACCAGGATGCCGCATTCACGCTGGTGGATTGCCCGCACGCCCTCGTCATTGAAGGACGAGGCAAAATCCTCCGCCCCGCCGCCCGCGCAACTGCCAAAACCGACAAAGCCCTTGGCCTTCGCAAGTGCATCCAGAGAATCGGGAGCGGTGGCGGCCTGGGCCCGATCGCTCACGGCCAGGCCGGTCAACACGGCCAAACCCGATATCGTCTTGGCGAGATCGCGGCGCCTCATTTCCTCCATGGCCTGCTCCTTGTATTTATCTTAGAGAGCGTGGAAGTTAGCGTTATCATTTCCGTGCCGCCCGTCAACCGGGCACACCCAAGCGGCGGTCGCGACCATAAGAATAAGCCCGGGACAATGCCGGGCAACCGGGAGGAACGATGCGCCGCTTTTTCGGCATCCGCTGGATGACCATCGGCCTGATCATGCTGGGGGCGATGGTGAACTTCCTATCGCGCGCCACCCTGGCGGTGGCGGCGCCCACGGTGATGCAGAACCTGCACATCACTACCCAGCAATACGGCTTCATCACCGGCGCCTTCCAGGCGCTGATCATGCTGCAATTCGCGGTCGGCTATGTCATCGACATTCTGGGCGTGAAGACGGGCTTCGCGCTGTTCGCCTTCCTCTGGTCGGTGATCTGCATGGCGCATGCTTTCGCCAACAGCTGGCAGGTGCTGGCGGCCCAGCGCGGGCTTCTGGGCTTCGCGGAAGGCGCCTTCTCGCCCGGCGGGCTGAAAGTGGTGTCGGAATGGTTTCCCGCCAGGGAGCGCGGGTTGGCCGGCGGGCTTTACAATATCGGTCCCTCGATCGGGCAGATGCTGGCGCCGCCCTTGGTGGTGTGGGCGATCCTGAATTACAACTGGCAGGCATCCTTCGTGATCGTGGGCGCCATCAGCCTGGTGTGGGTGGTGTTGTGGCTGGTCTTCTATTATCCGGTCGCCAACCATCCGTTGTTGTCGGCCGATGAACGCGAACTGATCCTGTCCGGGCAGGAAAGCTTCATCCGGGCCCAGAAGAAGAAGCCGTCCGTTCTGGGCATCCTGTCGCGGCGCAATTTCTGGGGCGTCGCGCTGCCGCGCTTTCTCACCGACCCGACCTGGGGGATGTTGTCTTTCTGGGTGCCGCTGTACCTGACCACGGTGCGCCATTTCGATCTCAGGCATATCGCCATGTATGCCTGGCTGCCCTTCCTGGCGGCCGACCTGGGCTGCATCTTCGGACCCAGTGTGGTGCTGTTCCTGCAGAAGCGCGGCCTCGACCTGATCGATGCGCGGCGCGGCGCCTTTACCCTCGGCGCGTTGATGATGACCGGCGTGGCCTTCACCGGCGTGGTTCAGAGCGCCTATGCCGCTGTCGCCCTGCTCTGCCTGGCCGGGTTTGCCCACCAGACTTTGTCGGTCACCATGATCACCATGGCCACCGACCTCTTTCCCGGAAATGAAGTGGGCACCGTGGCCGGCATGGCCGGAACGGGCGCCAATCTGGGAGTGCTGATCTCCTCGCTGTTGATCGGCGGGCTGGTGGGCAGCATCGGCTATGCGCCGTTCTTTGTCGCGCTTGCGGTGCTCGACCTTATCGCCGCCGCCGTCGTTTGGACTGTGATCCGGAAAGCCCCCAGAGTAATTTAAGATGACTGATATTCAGAATCCCATTCTCAAAGGCTTCAATCCCGATCCGTCGATTTTGCGGATGGGCGATGACTATTACATCGCCACCTCGACCTTCGAATGGTTTCCGGGGGTGCAGATCCATCATTCCCGGGACCTGAAAAACTGGCGCCTGCTGACGCGCCCGCTGCGGCGCACCAGCCAGCTCGACATGCGGGGCGATCCCGATTCCTGCGGTATCTGGGCGCCCTGTCTCAGCCATGACGGTGAGCAGTTCTTTTTGATCTATACGGATGTGAAACGCTACGGCCGCACTTCGGTCGGCGGCGCCTCGGGCGCGTCGCTGCGCGACTTCCACAATTACCTGGTGACGGCCAGGACCATTGATGGCGACTGGTCCGACCCCGTGTATGTCAACAGCAGCGGCTTCGACCCGTCGCTGTTTCATGACGATGACGGCAGGAAATGGTTCGTCAACATGCTGTGGGACCACCGTCCCGGCAACAACCGCTTTGCCGGCATCGTGGCGCAGGAATATTCGCCCAGGGAAAAAAAGCTAATCGGCGAGCGGGTGAACATTTTTCCCGGCACACCACTGGGGCTGACCGAAGCGCCACATCTCTACAAGCGGGACGGCTTTTATTATCTTTTGACGGCAGAAGGCGGCACGGCCTGGAACCATGCCGTCACCATGGCGCGGTCCAAAAATCTGCCCGGACCTTACGAGTTGCATCCCGACACCTACATCCTAAGCGCCCGCAATCGCCCCGATGCGCCGCTGCAACGCGCGGGCCATGCCGATCTGGTGGAAACCCAGGATGGCGAAGCCTATATGGCCTATCTTTGCGGACGGCCGCTGAAGAACCGTGGCCGCTGCACATTGGGCCGCGAGACCGCGATCCAGAAGATGCAATGGCGCGACGGATGGCTTTATACCGAAGACGGAGCAGGCCTGCCGCAACGGACGACGCCGGCTCCAAAGTTGAAGGAGCACCCCTTCCCTTCACCACCGGAACGCGACGACTTCGACTTGGCCACGCTGGCAATCGATTTCCAATGGTTGCGCACGCCCCATCCTGAAACCATCTTCAGCCTGACGGCCCGGCCCGGCCATCTGAGACTGTATGGACGCGAAACCATCGGCAGCCTGTTCACCCAAGCCCTGGTGGCGCGGCGCCAACAGTCCCATTGCTACAGCGCCGAGACAGGGATGGATTTCGAACCGGCCCATTTCCAGCAGGCGGCGGGATTGGTCTGTTATTATGGCGGCAACAAGTTCCATTACCTGCACGTCACCCATGACGAGAGTTGTGGCAAGCACATCCGCGTGATGTCCGCCTTGCCCGATGCGCCGGTTGGCGATGCCTTCACGCCCCCCATTGCCATACCCAAGGGACCGGTCGAATTGCGGGTTGAAGTGGACGAGGAGCGGTTGTATTTCGCCTACCGCCTTGCCGGCAGCACTTGGCAAAAGCTGCCCCAGAGTTTCGACGCCTCCATCCTGTCGGACGAGGCACAGCAGCCGGGATCGCCCAACTTCACCGGCGCCTTTGTCGGCATGGCTTGCCAGGACATGGCGGGGACTGGCCGGCATGCGGATTTCGACTGGTTTTCCTATCGCGAGCGCGGCTTCCTCGCCGATCCTTTCGCGGGCGGCTAAGGCAACATAAAGTGTGGCCAAGGGCTGGATAACGGCCGGGGCGGCTTTGACAAAAGCGCCCCGGCTTCATAGGCTTGGTACCGGTACCAACCGGTGATCATGAGATGAAGCGCGGCACAAGAACCGCCCTTGGGTCCCGCGTGGAAGGGAAGAGATGCTCAAGATCGTTTCCGCCAAGGTGATCGTCACCTCTCCGGGGCGCAACTTTGTCGCCCTGAAGATCGAGACTGCCGACGGCATCACCGGCCTGGGCGACGCCACGCTGAACGGCCGCGAGCTTGCGGTGGCGAGCACTCTCAACGATCACCTGATCCCCTGCCTGATCGGGCGTGACGCGCACGCCATCGAAGACACTTGGCAGTTTTTCTATCGCGGCGCCTATTGGCGGCGCGGCCCCGTCACCATGTCGGCGATCGCCGCGGTCGACATGGCACTATGGGACATCAAGGCCAAGGTCGCCGGCCTGCCGCTCTATCAACTGCTCGGTGGCAAGTGCCGTGACGGTGCGATGGTCTATACCCATGCCAATGGCACGACCATCGAAGAAACGTTGGACAAGGCGCAGGCCTATGTCGCCCAAGGCTACAAGGCGGTCCGGCTGCAAACCGGCGTGCCAGGGCTGAAATCCACCTATGGCGTTTCCAAGGACCACCAGGCCTACGAGCCCGCCGATGCCGACATCCCGTCCGAACATGTCTGGTCCAGCGAGAAATATCTGCGCTCGGTGCCCCAGCTGTTCAAGGCGGCGCGCGAAAGGCTCGGCTGGGACGTGCATCTGCTGCACGACGTCCATCACCGCCTGACCCCCATCGAAGCGGCGCGCCTGGGCAAGGATCTGGAGCCCTATCGCCTGTTCTGGCTGGAGGACACGGTGGTGGCGG
>DATBCP010000121.1:0-5153 GCA_036270435.1 Rhizomicrobium sp.
TGCACCAGCCTTTCATTTTCCGCATCCAGCGCCGAGGTCGCTTCGTCCAACAACAAGAGCGGCGCATCCCTGAGAATCGCGCGCGCAATCGCCAGGCGCTGGCGCTGGCCGCCCGACAAGGTCACGCCCCGCTCACCCACCACCGTGTCGAAGCCGTTCGGCAATTTCGCGATGAATTCGGTGGCCGCGGCGGCATCGGCGGCGGCACGAACCTGCGGCATGCCCGCGTCTTCGCGCCCATAGCGGATATTGTCGGCAATGCTGCCCGAAAAGATCACCGGCTCCTGGGCCACCACCGCGATGTGGCGGCGCAAGTTCACCGGGTCCAATTGGGTGATGTCCACCCCGTCATAGGAAATCCGCCCCGATTGGGTGTCGAAGAACCGCAGCATCAGTTGGAAAACCGTGGATTTTCCCGCTCCGCTCGGCCCCACCAGCGCCACCGCCTCGCCACTTCGCACATCCAGGGAGAAGCCGTTCAAGGCCTTGAAATCGGGCCTTGTCGGATACTGGAAGGTGACATTCTCAAAACGCACCGCGCCACCGGGCTTTGCCGGCAGGGACAGCGGATGCGCCGGGGCACGGATGGCCGGCACTTCATGCAGCAACTCCATCAGCCGCTCGGAGGCGCCCGCCGCGCGTTGCACGTCGCCCCACACTTCCGACAGCGAGCCCACGCCGCCACCCACCAGCACGCCAAAGAAGATGAACGCCACCAGGTCTCCGCCCGTGGTGCGATGGGCGATGACGTCATGCAGCCCCACCAGCAGGATGGTCGCCAGGCAACCAAAGGCGGTGAAGATCGCCACCGCCGTCAGCACGGCACGCGCCCGGGTCCGGTCCCGGGCAAAACCGAACGCCCGCTCGACCGCGTCGCCAAAGGCGCGGCGCTCGTAATTTTCCTGGGTAAAGGCCTGTACCGTGGGGACGGCATTCAAGGTCTCGGTGCCGCGGGCCGCCGTTTCGGCGATGGAGTCCTGGCTCTGGCGCGACAGTTTTCTCACCCACCGGCCGAACAACAGCATGGGCAGCATCACCACCACCACGGCCCCCACCACCAGCGCCGCCAGTTTGAGGCTGGTGACGAACATCATGATCAACCCGCCGGTCATATTGACCAGGTTGCGCATGGCCAGCGAAGCCGACGAGCCCACTACGGTCTGGATCAGGGTGGTGTCGGCGGTCATGCGCGACAGCACCTCGCCTGTGCGGGTCGTCTCGAAGAATTGCGGCGACAGGCGCAGCACATTGCCAAAGACCGCCTTGCGGATATCGGCCACAACCCGTTCGCCCAGCCAGGTGACGGCATAGAAGC
Source organism: Rhizomicrobium sp. (assembly GCA_036270435.1). Classification (GTDB taxonomy): domain Bacteria; phylum Pseudomonadota; class Alphaproteobacteria; order Micropepsales; family Micropepsaceae; genus Rhizomicrobium. The sequence continues at coordinate 1,316 of DATBCP010000121.1, forward strand.
GGGTGGCGGAGGCCAGACCCAAAACCGCCGCCGCCAGGACAAAGGCGCCATAAAAGCCGGTCAGGGCATGGGCCTCAGCCTCGCTCAGGCCTTGGGCGTTGATCAGGCCGCGCAGGAACAGGGGCAGCACCAGGGTGGCGCTGGAGGAGGCCAGGAGCGCCAGCGCCGCCACCAGGATCCGGCCCCGATAGGGCCTGAGGAACGGCAGGATCGCCCTTAGGGGCGCCAGTGAGCGGCTTTTGGGCCGCCCTGCTGCTATCCGGGCGGTTTCGCTGGTAAAATTGGTATCACCCCGTGCCAAAAGGGCCGCCTGTGTTAACCCAGGGCTGTATATAGGGGCGCGAGGGCAAGACCAAAGGAACTATTGCCGCTTATCCCTCCGGCTTTCGCTGGCCATGCGCGCAAAGCGCGGAGGTATTAATTGGGGCGCTCCGCGCCCGGAGGCCAGCTATTGCCACCTCCCCGGTTTGGGGCTTCGCCCCACGGGGAGGAGATGCTTGCGGCGATTGATCCCCTCCCGTATAAGCCCCGCCTCCCGGGCACCCGTCGGAATGGGCGGCCCGCCATGAAAGGTTCGCCGTCCATGAAAAAGGGTATCCATCCCGACTATCACTTTGTCGAGGTTCAGCTGAACGACGGCACCACCTACCGGACGCGCACCACCTATGGCACCGCGGGCCAAAAGGTCACCCTGGACATCGACCCGAGCACCCACCCGGCCTGGACCGGCGGCCAGCAACAGCTGATGGACCGCGGCGGGCGGCTCACCCGCTTCAACAAGAAGTTCGCGGATTTCGTGAAGTCGTAAGGGACGCGGGTTCGCCTTTTATTTCTGGTCGCACGGGCTACGGCATCGCTTCGCTCGCCTGCCCGATGCTCCTCGCCCGCTTCAACAAGAAGTTCGCGGATTTCGTGAAGGGCTGAAGCTCTCACAGCATGAGACACGAAAACGCCGCAGGCTTTCCGGCGGCGTTTTTGTTTCTTGCCCTTAACTCACCATGGGCGGGCTTGACCCGCCCATCCAGGGCGACAAGCGCGATAATGGCGACTCTGGATGGCCGGCTTAAAGCCGGCCATGGTGAGAGAAGAAATGCAGTCCTGCTTACTGCCCGAAGGCCTGCGCAAGGGCATCCAGTTGACCACGAGCACCGGCAGGCGCGTCCCCTTCGCCAAACAGGATGTCGTCCAGCCGGGCAATGCGGCGATAGAGATTCTCGCTGCGATCCAGCAGGTCCCTGAGTTGACCCGGCAGCGGCTCGGTATCCTCGGCGCACGTCCCCAGGCATATTTCGCGGCTGCCCAGCCGATAACGGTCATGCAACGCGTCGGCGCGGGCCATATCGCCATCGCGCACCGCGCGCTGCACCAAAAGCCAGCTCGCCGCCTGCATCAGGCGAGTGGTGACGCGCATGCTTTCCCCGGCATACAGCATGGCGGCCTTGCGCGGCAGCGCCCGCGCCTCTTCGCGGCCCTTGCCATCGAGATAGCGCGCGGTTTCTTCCACCAGCGCCATGCCTTCATCAAAGGTGCGGTCGAACATCGCGGAATCGGTAAAGTTCGCGATATCGGCGTCTTCCGTCGGCATCCTTCCCCCAGTCAAACTCGTATCCCCACGCCACTGACCGCGAAGCTAGCAAGCTCCGCCCCAGCCGCAAAGAATTATGCTTGGTAAACGACCCCAACCCCTGCGCACGTGCCTAATTTGCTGTGCGTATTAAGATTTATGTCTGCTTCGATGACCCAACGTCACTTCTTGAAAAAACTTTCCGCGGCCGACTTGGTGGCCAGGCGGTCCTTCATGGCGACTTTGCAGCGCGCGATCTCTTCCTCCAGCCGGGCGATGCGCTTTTGCAATTCATGCGCCGACAAGGTGGAGATGTCCTGGCCCAGAACAACGTCGGGCAGTTTCTTACGCGGCTCCAGATCGTCAAGGTCCATCGCCTTTTCCTCTGCTTAACGATAAGTCTGGGCCGGGGACGAAGAGTGCGCAAGCCATGAAAGCCATACAGGTCCAAGCGCCCGGTACCGATTATCAGCTGGTTGTGGATACCGTGCCACAGCCGGAGCCGGGGCCCGGCCAGGTGCTGGTCTCGGTCGCTGCCGCAGGTCTTAACAATGCCGACCTGCTGCAGGCGCGGGGCAAATATCCGCCTCCGCCAGGCGCTTCACCCATCCTGGGTATGGAAGTGTCGGGCACCATCGCCAAGCTGGGCGCCGGTGTTTCCGGCTGGAGTATCGGCGACAGGGTCTGTGCCTTGCTTGGCGGCGGCGGCTATGCGCAAGGCGCCCTGGCCGATACGGGCTCGCTGCTGCCGGTGCCAGACGGGATCGACCTGGTCGAAGCCGCCGGATTGCCGGAAGCAGCCTTCACCGCCTGGACCAATGTGATGGATGCGGGCCGGTTGCAGCGGGGCGAAAGTCTTTTGATTCATGGCGGCACCAGCGGCATCGGCAGCATAGCCATCCAGATCTTCGCCGCGCGCGGACATCGTGTGTTCACCACCGTGGGCAGCACGAAGAAATCCGAAGCCGCTGTTGCCCTGGGCGCAAGCCGCGCCATCAATTATCGCGAGGAAGATTTCGTCGCCGCGATCAAGACGGAAACCGGCGGCAAGGGTGTGGATGTCATCCTGGATATGGTCGGCGGCGACTATGTCCAGCGCAACATCGAGGCGGCCGCGCCTTGGGGCCGTATCGTCAACATCGCCTATCAGAAAAGTTTCCGCGCCGAGGTGAATTTCGCGCCCGTCCTGACCAAGCGGCTGACGCTGGCGGCCACCACCTTGCGAGGCCGCACCCTGGAGCAGAAACATGCCATCCGCGATGTCTTGCTGCATGAGGTCTGGCCTTTGCTGGGAACCCAGCTCCGGCCGGTGACCGACCGGATTTTCCCCTTGGACAAAGCCCAACAAGCCCATGAATATATGGCGAAAACCGGCCATATCGGCAAAATCTTGCTTGCAATGGCCTGAAAGCCTTTGCGCCCAGCCGGCCACCCCGCTAAAAGACCGCGTTCCTCGAAAGGATGAGCCTGACGAGGGGCGGCGGGCCCGGATAAGGCCCCCGCTCAACGGGAGAAAACCAACATGGCCGTCGATCAGAAACCCCTGATGCCCAAGGCCACCGCTGTCTGGCTGGTGGACAATACCGCACTGTCCTTTGAGCAGATCGCGGATTTTTGCGGGTTGCATCCCCTGGAAGTGAAGGGCATTGCCGATGAGGACGTAGCCAAGGGCATCAAGGGCCAGGACCCCGTCGCCACGGGCCAGCTGACGCGCGAGCAGATCGCCGAGGCCGAAAAGGATCCGCGCAAGCGCCTCAAGATGGCGCCCGCCAAGCATAAGATGCCCAATGTGCGCTTGAAGCGCGCCCCTCGCTACACGCCGGTGAGCAAGCGCCAGGACAAGCCCGATGCGGTGTACTGGCTGATCCGCAACCATCCGGAATTTTCCGACAGCGATATCATCAAGCTGGTCGGCACCACCAAGGCCACCATCGCCAAGATCCGGGAGCGCTCGCATTGGAACGCGGCCAATATCAAGGCGGTGGACCCGGTGACCTTGGGGCTTTGCTCGCAGTTGGAGCTGGATCTGGCGGTGGCGCGCGTCTCCGCCAAGCATGAGCGGGCCCAGAAGCGCGCCGCCCGGAAAGGCGCGTCGCTAAAGCCGATTTCCGAAACCACCGCCGATCCGCTGGCGATGCCGCCGGTCGTTCCGGCCGAAGGCGAAGGTGCGCCGGCTGGGGATGAGTGGAAAGAGTCGAGCGAGTTGGAACAGGATTAAACTGTTTTTGTCATCCCGGGCGCAGCGCAGCACGAAGTGGTGCGCTGCAGACCCGG
>DATBCP010000122.1:0-5136 GCA_036270435.1 Rhizomicrobium sp.
CTGTTGAATGCTCCACGCGTAGGACGGCCGCCGGGACGATCCGGCTGTAACCCGTTAGGCCAATGGCAGAGAGGGCCGTTAATGCCATCCTGACACGTTAATTAACTCTTTTCCATGACGCACCGCACAAGCGACCGGGAAAGCTCCAGTACTGGCATGCACTCCCATGGCAGGTTTGTGCTCGGCACGCCGCGCGCGCAGCCTACGGCGGCCACTACGCTGATGCTAACCGCTTTGGCAGCCTGTAAGCGCGGCGTAGACGAGGCCGCTTGGCTCTACCATTTTCCGCGCGCTTCTCTGGCAGATTGTTTTACTGGTTGCTCTGCAGCCTGCGTGTTGGCCGCCTGCGCTCCTCGCCCGCCTCAAGTCCCTGTCGGGCGGCGGGCTCGGACGCTTGGCTCCACCAAATCCCGCTAGCGGTGATGAAGACTAAATCCCGGTGCTGGGGCGGGATTTGGTGGAGCCAAGCGGGATCGAACCGCTGACCTCCTGCATGCCATGCAGGCGCTCTCCCAGCTGAGCTATGGCCCCGTACCAATCAGAAAACCGTTCTGGTGACGGTCCCGACCTGCTTTAGCAAGGCATACTTAAAAAACAACTGCGGACTTAGCTTTCGTCCTTGGAAATGCCCGGGTCGATGATGCCGGAGACATCGTCTTCCTCATCTTCCACTTCGCCCAGAAGATCGTTGTCTTCCTCGTCTTCATCGTCCTCGACCTCGATATCCTCGATATCCTCGGCCTCGTCGGAATCCACCACCGACATGCCCGATTCCGCCTCGGCCTCCTCTTCCTCGGCTTCCTCGTCTTCTTCCTCGCCGGTCGCCGCCACGTTCAGGGGCGCTTCCTGCACCGCTCCGGCTTCTTCGCCCTCTTCCTCAGCTTCGGACTCATTGTCCTCGTCCTCGTCGTCTTCCTCTTCGTCTTCGGTATCGGCGGCGTTGATCGCGCCTGTATCGGCAGGCTCGGGAGCGCGGCTGCGGCGCTGCTTGAACAGCGCCTCGGGCTCATAGCTGAAACCGCATTTGGGGCATTCGATCGGCCGCTTGGCGAGGTCGTAAAACCGCGCATTGCAGCTGGGGCACGCCCGTTTGGTTCCAAGATCTGCCTTGACCAAGATGATCTTCCCGTGAAGAAGGGGTTGTTGGAGGGGCGCGTTTGCCACGGGTTGCCCCGCCTGTAAAGGTCTTTTGAAGCCCCTGATGGATAACGCCAATCCTACCCCTTTCAGCACCCGCCGGTCCGGCCCCTTGAAAGGGACCGCCCAGGTTCCGGGGGACAAGTCCATTTCCCAGCGGGCCCTGATCCTGGGGGCGCTGGCGAAGGGAGAAACCCGCATTTCCGGCCTTTTGGAATCCGGCGACGTTCATTCCACCGCCGGCGCCTTGCGGGGCTTTGGGGCGGAACTGACCAGCGAAGGGCCGGGCCGCTGGCGGGTCCAGGGTACCGGGGTGGGGAAGTGGAAATCTCCGGCTGCGGAACTGGATTTCGGCAATTCCGGCACCGGCTCCAGGCTGGTGATGGGGGCGATGGCCACCACACCCATCACGGCGGTTTTCACCGGCGATGCCAGCTTGCGCTCCCGCCCCATGGCGCGCGTGGTCGATCCGCTCAAGGCATTCGGCGTCAGGTATGAAGGGCAGGGCCCCAAGGCGCTGATGCCGCTGACCTTGCATGGCGCGCGCGACGCCCAGGCTATCACCGAGACCGTGAGAGTTGCATCCGCCCAGGTGAAGTCCGCGCTGCTTCTGGCGGCGCTCAATGCCGGGGGCACCACCCGCATCACCCAGTCGACTTTGACCAGGGACCATACCGAAAAGATGCTGGCGGCGTTCGGCGCCACCATCACGGTCACGACGGCAAGCGAAGGCGGCGAAGTTATCGCCCTGGAAGGTCCGGCCAAGCTGATGGGTTGTGTGGTGGAAGTGCCGCGCGATCCCTCCAGCGCCGCCTTTCCGCTTGTGTCTGCGCTGATCGTGCCGGGGTCGGGGATCGAACTTCCCGCCATCCTGCTCAATCCCCGTCGCACCGGCCTGATCCAGACCCTGTTGGAAATGGGGGCGCGGATCGAGATCCGGAACCGGCGCGTCAGCGGCGGCGAGGAGATCGGCGACCTGGTGGCGCGGCATTCCGAGCTGAAAGGCGTGGAAGTCCCGGCCGAACGCGCGCCGTCGATGATCGATGAATATCCCATCCTCGCCGTCGCAGCGTCCTTCGCCAAAGGCACCACCGCCATGCGGGGCCTCGAAGAACTCCGCGTCAAGGAAAGCGACCGGCTGGAAGCGGTCGCGCGGGGGCTGAAGGCCAATGGCGTCCGCCATGAGATCGAAGGCGACGACCTGATCGTGGAAGGCGGCGCGGTGCCGGGCGGCGGCACGGTCTCGACCCATATGGATCACCGCATTGCCATGAGTTTCCTCACCATGGGCCTGGCGAGCGAGAAGCCGGTGACCGTGGACGACGTCACCATGATCGCCACGTCTTTCCCGGAATATCAGGGTTTGATGCGCGATTTGGGGGCGGCGTTCGAATAATGAGTTCTGTCGTCATCGCCGTCGACGGTACCGCGGCCAGCGGCAAAGGCACCTTGGCCAAGAAGCTGGCCCAGCATTTCGGTTTCGCCCATCTGGATTCCGGGGCCTTGTACCGCTTGACCGCTTTGGCCGTCCTGGAAGCGGGTGGCGATCCCAAGAATGAAGCCGATGCCTTGAAGGGCGCCCAGACCATTGATTTCACCCGCGCCGGCGATCCCGCCATCCGCACAGACGTGATTGGAAAGGCGGCTTCCGCTGTCGCCGCCATCCCGGCGGTGCGGACCGCTCTGCTGGAGTTCCAACAGAACTTCCTGGCCCGTCCCCCCGGCGGCAGCCCGGGCGCGGTGATGGACGGCCGCGATATCGGCACGGTCATCTGCCCCGCCGCCACCGCCAAACTCTATGTGGACGCCCGATTGGAAGTGCGAGCCCACCGTCGCTGGGCCGAGCTCAAGGCCATGGGCATTCCGCGGATCGAGCAAGATCTTGTTAAGGAACTGGGAGCCCGGGACGCGGCCGACAAGTCCCGTGCCATAGCCCCCCTGAAACAGGCCCCCGACGCCGACTTGCTGGATACCTCCGATTTGGGTATAGACGCCGCGTTCGCGGCAGCTTTGGCCTTGGTTTCTCCCAAGGTTGAAAGCGCGCTCCAGGATCGCCACAGGGGCTAAAGGAGGCCCGGCGTCCTTTTCGGGGCTTCCCGCTTACTTCTCCAAAATCCAACCCGCCCGCGGGTCCCTTCTGCTTGAAGGGACATCTGAGGAAGTCCACCGGCTGGTCTCAATGTGAGATTGGCGGTCGGCATGAACGATGTAACAGGAATTTTGAATGGCTCGCGCCGCTACCAAGGAACGTACCGAAACCGCCTCCATCGCCACCCCCTCCCGCGAGGATTTCGCGGCGATGCTGGAACAGAGTTTTGAGACCCAGAGCCCGCAGGAAGGCTCCGTCATCAAGGGCACCATCATCTCGATCGAGAATGATTTTGCCATGGTCGATGTCGGCCTGAAGACCGAAGGCCGTATTTCCCTGAAAGAATTCGCCATGCCGGGCGTGCCCGCCGACATCAAGGTGGGCGACACGGTGGAAGTTTACCTGGAGCGCGTCGAGAACGCGCTGGGCGAAGCCGTGCTGTCGCGCGACAAGGCGCGGCGCGAGGAAAGCTGGATCAAGCTGGAAAAGGCCTTCAACGACCAGACCCGCGTCACCGGCGTGATCTTCGGCCGCGTCAAGGGCGGCTTCACCGTCGATCTCGACGGCGCCGTGGCCTTCCTGCCGGGCAGCCAGGTCGATGTTCGCCCGATGCGCGATGTCGGTCCGTTGATGAACCAGGCGCAGCTGTTCCAGATCCTCAAGATGGACCGCCGCCGCGGCAATATCGTGGTGTCGCGCCGCGCCGTGCTGGAAGAGCGCCGCGCCGAGGAACGCACCTCGCTGGTCGCCTCCTTGCAGGAAAAGCAGATCGTGGAAGGCGTGGTGAAGAACATCACCGACTATGGCGCCTTTGTGGACCTGGGCGGCGTGGACGGGCTGTTGCACGTCACCGATATCGCCTGGCGCCGCGTCTCCCATCCGACCGAAGTGCTGCAGGTGGGCCAGACCGTCACGGTGCAGATCATCAAGATCAACCATGAGACCCAGCGCATCAGCTTGGGCATGAAGCAGCTGCAGACCGATCCTTGGGAAGGCGTTGCCGCCAAATATCCGGTGGGCGTGCAGTTCAAGGGCAAGGTCACCAACGTCACCGACTATGGCGCCTTTGTGGAGCTGGAGCCGGGCGTGGAAGGCCTGGTCCATGTCAGCGAAATGTCCTGGGTCAAGAAGAACACCGCTCCCTCCAAGCTGGTCACCCCCGGCGCGGAAGTGGACGTGCAGGTGCTGGAAGTGGATTCCAACAAGCGCCGCATCAGCCTGGGCCTGAAGCAGACCCAGGAAAATCCCTGGAACGCCTTCACCGCCCATCATCCGGCGGGCACCGTCATCGAGGGCGAGATCAAGTCCATCACCGAGTTCGGCCTGTTCATCGGGTTGGACAACGATATCGACGGCATGGTGCACCTGTCCGACCTGTCCTGGACCACCCCCGGCGAGGAAGCCATCAAGACCTATGAAAAGGGCCAGGTGGTCAAGGCCAAGGTGCTGGATATCGATGTGGAGAAGGAACGCGTCAGCCTGGGCATCAAGCAGCTGGAAGGCGATCCCATCGAGAAGGCGGGCCCGTCGGGTGGCGCCCTCAGGAAGAACCAGGTCGTCACCGGCACCGTCACCGAGGTCAATGACGGCGGCATCGAAGTGGAACTGGATGGTGGTATCCGCTCCTTCATCCGCCGCGCCGACCTGGCGCGCGACCGCAACGACCAGCGGCCAGAGCGTTTCGGCAAGGGCGACAAGGTGGACGCCCTGGTCACCAGCGTCGACAAGGCCAGCCGCAAGGTCTCGCTCTCCATCAAGGCTCGCGAAATCTCGGAGGAGAAGGAAGCCGTCGAGCAGTATGGCTCTTCCGACAGCGGCGCCAGCCTGGGCGATATCCTGGGCGCGGCCTTGAAGAAGAAGGGGCCCAAGAAGAAAGGCGACTCCGAGTAAGCCGTCCCGCACTGCGGCAG
>DATBCP010000123.1:0-6336 GCA_036270435.1 Rhizomicrobium sp.
TTTCCATGGCGTGCTGGACGAAGGCGCGCAGGAAATAGCCTTCATTGGCGGGCGAGGCCTCGGCCCGTCCGCGCGTGCGTCCCTCCGAAGGCCAGCCCGCTTCGCCGACCACAACCTGCTTGTCGGGAAACTCTGCCTGGACGTGATTGTAAAAGCCGTCCGAGGATTTCAGCGCGCCACGAATGTCCACATTCTCCCAATAGGGCAGCAGATGGACGAAGATCACATCGACATACTGGCCGATCTCCGGCGCCAGCATCCAGGTCGACCAGGGCTCGGCGGTGGTGACCTTGATGCGGGCCGGCAGTGCCGAGCGCACCCGGCGGATATAGCCGTTGAGCTGGTCGGGCGAGACATAACCGAAAGTCTGGGTCTCGTTACCGACAATCACCCGATCGATGGTGCGGCGATTGGCCAGAGCGGTGCGGATGCCAAGCGCGATCTGCTCTTCATTCTTGTCCAGGTCGGCGCTGATCCAGATGCCCATCGACACCGTCATGCCGTGATGCCGGGCGATAGCCGGTACCCGGTCCATGCCGCCGTCAACCGTATAGGTTCGGATATGGCTGGTGAGCTTGGAGAGCTGCGTCAGGTCGCGGTTGATGCGCTCCGGCGAGACGGCCATGTTCTGCCGCTGGGAGAAGACATGGCTGGGATTGTAAGCGATACCGCGGACCTGCCCGTCCCATTCGGGCGCAGAAACCGTATAGTCACGGCTGACCCAGAAGAAGACGCTGGCGCTGACCACCATGACCAGCGCCACGGTGATGCGAAGCTTTCCGCCGCCGCCACGGCCCCACAAGTGCCGCGCTGTCCATAGCCGCATCCACGAATCGCGCACGTTACTGCTGGTCGTCCTTGTCGCCGGGATCGGGGATATAGCCCTTTTCGCCCTTCCTGGGTGCGGGTGTGGTTTCCAGCAGCTTGATGTCGAACACCAAGGTCTGATTGGGCGGGACCGCCTGGCCGCCGTCCGGTGAGCCACGCACGCCGTAACCCAGGTTGGGCGGGATCACGAGTTGCCAGTGATCGCCCTCGCGCATCAGCTGCAGCGCCTCGATCCAGCCGGGGATCACCTGGTTGAGCTTCATGGAGGCCGGCAGCCCCGGCGACGTGCCGTCGAAGATCACGCCGTTGATCAGCTTGCCGGTATAATAGACCTTCACCGTGTCGGTCGATTGCGGCCGCTTGCCATAGCCATTCTGGAGGATGCGGAACTCAAGTCCGCTGGGGCGCGTGATGACGCCCTTCTTCGCCTTGTTCTCTTCCAGATATTTGAGGTTGTTTTCGATGCTGAGCGCATCGTCCACCGCCAGCGCTGGTGCCGCCGTCCAACCGGCCAGGACGAGCGCCATGAAAGCCATGCAGAACTTCATCTACCTCTCCAACCCGCCCCACCGCACCCGGCAGCCTGTCCACGCAAGCTTTCCCGGTGCGCCAATACTCATCTTAGCAAAGAGGGCTTGCCATCCCCAAGCTGAAACTGCCGGGAAACGGGCAACTAATGCCTGAGAAACTTGAACGCCAGGTGGATCAGCACCACCGAGCCGCAACCCATGACCAGAACGCCGCAGATCCGGTTGATCATCCGCATGGCTGTTTCGTCGATCCGGGTATGGAACAAACCGATCACCGTGGTCAGGGCCAGCCACCATCCCGCCGAGCCGCCAATGACCCCTGCCACCACGAAACCGGCGTCGTGGAAACTTCCGGCGCCGCCGGCCAATCCGCCCAGGCTGGCGAACATGACGCCAAAGGACAGAAGCGTGACAGGATTGGTCACGGTGAGCGCAAAAGTCGAAATCATGGCTTGCGCCAGATTGGTGCCTCCGCTGTCGGGCTTGACCTCCACGCATCGCGGCACCGGTGGCGAAATGAAGGTGCGGTAACCCATCCACACCATCATGGCGCCGCCGATCAGTTCGATGATGGTGGCATAGCCTTCGATTAGTTGGGCGATCCAGGTCAGGCCGAAGCCAGTGATGGCGGCAAAGATGCCGTCGCCCAGCGCCGCACCCAGGCCGGAAACGAAGCCGTTGAGCGGACCGAAAGCAAAGGTGCGGCGGATGCAGATGAGATTCACCGGGCCAATCGGCACTGCCGCGATCAGGCCCATGATGATGCCCGACATGACGAGATAGAAATCTGTCATGCCGGTTCCAGCGTTTCCACAAAACGCAGAGGGAGCCCGGCGGCGGGGCCGGTGGCGGCGAATTCGCGCATCACGATACTACCGCGCAGGATGGTGGCGACCGCCCAGCCTTTGGTCTTCATGCCGTCGAACGGCGTCCAACCGCAGGTCGAGGCGATCCATTTGTTTTCGATGGCGCGGGTGAGTCCCATATCCACCATGGTGAAATCGGCGTCATAACCCAGCGCGATACGGCCCTTGCCGGCAATGCCGAAGATACGCTGGGCGCCGGCGCTGGTGAGGTCGATGAAGCGCTCCAGGGTGAGATTGCCCTTGTTGACATGGTCCAGGAGGATGGTGACCAGGGTTTGCACTCCGGGCATGCCGGAGGGCGTATCGGGATAGGTCTTGTCCTTCTCGCTGTGCGTATGCGGGGCATGGTCGGAGCCGATCACATCGATCACCCCGTCGCGCACCGCCGCCCAGAGAGCCTGGCGGTGGCTTTCGTCGCGAATGGGCGGGTTCATCTGGGCATAGGTCCCCAGCCGCTCATAACATTCCGGCGCCGATAAAGTGAGATGCTGCGGCGTGGTCTCGGCCGTGGAAACGTCCTTGGCCGCCGCCAGCAACGGGATCTCTTCGCCGGTCGTGACATGCAGCACATGCAGCCGCCGTCCCGCTTCACGCGCCAGCCTGAGCACCCGTTCGGTGCACATGCGCGCGGATTCGGCATCGCGCCATACGGGATGGGTCTGGGGCCTGCCACGTTCGGCCAAGTGCTTGCGGGCGTTCATGCGGTCTTCGTCCTCGGAATGGACGGCAACCCGGCGTTTGCCCGCCTTCAGGGCGGCGAAGATGTCCTCTTCCTTGTTCAACAGAAGCGTGCCGGTGGAGGAACCCAGAAACGCCTTGATGCCGCATACGCCCGGCATTTTTTCCAGCTCCGCCAGCGCGCCGATATTTTGCGGGGTGGCGCCGGCATAAAAGGCATGGTCGCAATGCATCCGTCCCTTGGCGCGGGCGAGCTTGTCCGCGATCGCGGCGCGCGTGGTGGTGGGCGGGTTGGTGTTGGGCATTTCGAACACCGCCGTCACCCCGCCCAGGATCGCCGCCAGGCTGCCGCTGGCCAGGTCTTCCTTATGGGTGTTACCCGGTTCGCGAAAATGCACCTGGGTGTCCATCACCCCCGGCAACACATGCAGGCCCTTGGCGTCGAACACTTCGGCCGCCTTGGCGGAAGAAAGCGCGCCGATGGCGGCGATCCGGCCCCCAATAACCCCAACATCGGCAGGGGTAATGCCATTGGGGGTGGCAACAATGCCACCTCGAATCAAAAGGTCGAAAGTCCGGCCGGAATTCTCAGGCCCAAAAATGCTCATGGGTCCGGCAGTTAGCCTACCCCCCCCACCCTTGGCAACCATTCAAGGGACCCCTAATTGAAGGGGATGGAGCCCGCTTTTCTCGACGACCGCGCCATATTGGCTATTTCAGGGCCCCAGGCGCGCGATTTCCTGCAGGGACTGGTCACCAACGACGTGCTGGGCGGTCTGGCGCCGGGCACCGGGTTGTACACAGCCTTGCTGTCGCCCCAGGGCAAGATCCTGTTCGACTTCCTGGTCACCGAGGGTGACGGCGCCCTGCTTCTGGATGTGGCGCGGGACGGCCGGGACGCCCTGCTCAAGAAGCTGAAAATGTACAAGCTCCGGTCCAGAGTGGAGATCGAAGCCCGGGATCAGCTGGGTATCTATGTCGATCTCAAGGGCCATCCCGACAACCGGGTGGTGCCTTATGCGAACCGTGCCATCAGCTTTGCCGATCCCCGGCTTGCCGCACTTGGCGTGCGCAGCATCGGCGCGCGCGCCGAGATGCCCGCCAAACTGCCAGGGCCACGCAGCTATCATGAACACCGGCTGGCGCTGGGGGTGCCCGAAGCCGGCGATTTCGGGCAGGAACAGGTCTTTGCGCTGGATGGCGGCCTGGCGGAGCTCAACGGCGTGTCCTTCACCAAAGGGTGCTATATCGGCCAGGAGCTCACCTCGCGCATGAAGCATCGCGCCACGTCCAGGAAACGCATCCTGACCGTGACCGCGGATGTGCCGCTGCCTGGTGCGGGCGCGGTCACCAAAGGCGGTGCGGAGATCGGCGAATTGATCTCCACCCACGGTCATACCGCCTTTGCGCTGATTCGGCTGGACCGGCTCGGGGAAGCCGGCGGCGACGTCACAGCCGACAAAATTCCGGTTGCTTTGCACAGGCCGGCATGGCTCGCTGGCGCGTCGGCGTAGCCGGTCGCGGCAGCGTGCCGGCGGAGCGACGAACAAAAAAGCTAACAAAAAGAGTGTGAATGGCCGACAAAACGCGCTGCTGGTGGCCGGGCGAGGATTCGCTCTATCTCGCCTATCACGACACCGAATGGGGCGTGCCGGAATATGACGCCCGCGCCCTCTATGAAAAGCTGATGCTGGACGGATTCCAGGCCGGGCTCTCCTGGATCACCATTCTGCGCAAGCGGGAAAATTTCCGCAAAGCCTTCCACAACTTCGCGCCGGAAAAAATCGCCCGCTATGGCGCCCGCGATATCGACAGGCTGTTGAAAAACGAAGGCATCATCCGCAGCCGCGCCAAGATCGAGGCCGCCGTCAAGGGCGCCAAGCTGTGGCTTGAGATCGAAGAAAAGGAGGCGGGCGGCTTCCGTGACCTGATCTGGAAGCATGTTGGGGGCACCATGCAGGTCAACCGCTTCCGCGGCCGCGACAGAATCCCGGCCCAGACCGAGATGAGCGAGCGCCTGTCCAAGGAACTGAAGCAGCGGGGCTTCAATTTCTGCGGCCCGGTCATTGTCTATGCCTTCGCGCAAGCCGTGGGCATGGTCAACGACCATCTCACCACCTGCTTCCGCCATGAGGAATGTGCGCGGCTGGGCAAGGCCGGAAAGTCGTGATGCCCTTTTTTTGACGATCGCTCGCCGGTACGCTGCCGCTACCGGCCTCGCGGTCGCTCCGTCTTGAAGCATCAACCATGGCCCATTAGGTTCCTTGCCCATGCCAGATGAGATCAAGAAAGACGTCATTGCGGCCATCGGCAACACCCCGCTGATCCGGCTGAACCGCGCCTCGGAATTGACGGGCTGCGAAATTCTGGGCAAGGCGGAATTCCTCAATCCCGGGCAATCGGTGAAGGACCGGGCCGCGCTTTTCATCATTCAGGATGCGCTTCGCCGAGGCAGCCTGCGAGCAGGCGGCACCATCGTCGAAGGCACCGCCGGTAATACTGGCATCGGACTGGCGACTGTCGCCAATGCCTTGGGCTTCAAGACGGTGATTGTGATCCCCGATACCCAAAGCCAGGAAAAAAAGGACGCGCTGCGCCTGTTGGGTGCAGAGCTGATCGAAGTCCCCGCAGTCCCCTACAAGAATCCCAACAATTATGTGCGCCTGTCGGGACGCCTGGCGGACCAACTGGCCCAGACCGGGCCCAATGGCGCGATCTGGGCCAATCAGTTCGATAATGTCGCCAACCGCCAAGCCCATATCGAGGGCACAGGCCCGGAGATCTGGGAACAGACAAACGGCAAGGTCGACGGCTTCACCTGCGCCGTGGGCACCGGCGGAACGCTGGCCGGAACAGCCATCGCCTTGAAGGCGCGCAACAAGGACATCCGGATCGCCGCGGCGGACCCCTTGGGCGCAGCGATATACAGCTGGATCAAGACCGGCGAGCTCAAGATGCAGGGTTCCTCCATCACCGAAGGCATCGGCCAAAGCCGGGTCACCGGCAATCTGGAAGGCGCGCCGATCGACGACGCCTACGAAATCCCGGACGAAGAAGCGCTTCCCATCATCTTCGATCTCTTGGAGCATGAAGGCCTGTGCATGGGCGGTTCCACCGGCATCAATGTGGCGGGCGCCATCTGCATGGCAAAAGACTTGGGGCCCGGCCACACCGTCGTCACGGTGCTGGCCGACTACGGCAACCGCTATCAATCCAAACTGTTCAATCCGGACTTCCTGCGCGAAAAGGGCCTGCCCTGCCCGCCCTGGCTGATCAAGCCGCGCGCACCCATTGCGGTGCCTTATGAATACATTGGCGAATAGGCGTGCATGAGCAACCTGGTTTCCACGGAATGGCTTGAGGCGCACCTCCCGGAAGTGCGCGTGCTGGACGCCTCCTGGTACATGCCGGACGAAAAACGCGAGCCCGCCAAG
>DATBCP010000124.1:0-3870 GCA_036270435.1 Rhizomicrobium sp.
ATGATCGCGGCGTATCAAAGCGGCCTTCCCGCCGAGGGCCAGAAATTCCCCGATGGCGTCAAGATGGTGAAGATCCATTGGAATGCGGGAAAGCAGCAGGATGGATTTCCCGCCCTGGTGCCGTCCTCGCTGCACGACCTCGACACCATGGTAAAGGACAGCAAGCGGTTCGCGGCCACCGGCGGCTGGGGCTATGGGCAGTTCAATTACGATGCGGCGTCGGACAATTTCATGCCCTTGGGGACGGGACCGGGCTGCGGCTTTGCCTGCCACACCAAGGTGGCGGCCAAGGATTACGTATTCACGTTGTTTCCCAAGCGGTGAACCGGAAGATTTCCAAAGCCACCGGCCGCGCTCCAATTTCGCCGCTTCGCCGTCACGCCGCCACCGCCAGGCGCCCAGTGACGTCCATGGCAACCGTGGACGCGGCACGATTGTCATCGATATGACGCCTCGGCGCGCTGGACTCTGCTTGCAAAACCGCTTTTGCTGCGTCTCCCGATGTGAGGAGGATCGCATGCCCCGTTCCCGCTCTGTGATTTTTGCCGGCGCCCTGACTGTTCTTTCCTTCGGTTCCAGCCTGGCGCAGCCCGCCGCGCCGCCGCCAACGCCGATGGGCCTCACCAGCTCGTCCTTCACCGATGGTGGCATCATTCCGGACAAATATACTCAGGCCTCGGCGGCGCCGGTCTCGCCCGCGCTCGCTTGGACCAACGCCCCGGCCGGAACGCAAAGCTTTGCCTTGGTCGTGGATGATCCCGACACCGCGCTTCAGCGCAGCACCAATGAAGTGCTGCATTGGGCGGCCTTCAATATCCCCGCCACGGCATCTTCGTTGGCCGAAGGCGTTCCCAACGAGGCGACCTTGCCGGACGGCACCATCCAGCCGTTGAACACCGGCAAGAAGAACGGCTTCATGGGCCCTGGCGCGCGGGGCAATGTCTATCACCACTATACCTTCCAGCTTTATGCGCTTGATACCAAGCTGAGCTTGGGTCCCGATGCGACGCGGGCCCAGATCATGTCGGCGATGGATGGCCATGTCCTGGCCAAGGCGGTGCTGGTCGGCCGCTTCCACCGTCCAATGATGTGAGCATTGGCATGAAAAACCCCGCCGGACATTCCGGCGGGTTTTTTTTATGCGGCGAAAGCCAAAGAGTTTACTTTAAAGTCGCCATGTCGATCACGAAGCGATACTTCACATCGCTCTTCAGCATGCGATCGTAAGCCGTCTCAATATCCTGCATCTTGATCATCTCGATATCCGAGGTGATGCCGTGCTTGGCGCAGAAATCCAGCATCTCCTGGGTCTCCGGGATGCCGCCGATCAGCGAGCCGGCAATGCCGCGGCGCTTGAAGACCAACGGAAAAACCGCAGGCGAGGGGTGCGGCGTGGGCGGCGCGCCCACCAGCACCAGGGTGCCGTCACGCTTCAACAGCGATGTGAAGGCATCCAGATTGTGCGATGCCGCCACCGTGTCCAGGATCATGTCGAAGCTGCCCAGATGCTTTTTCATCTGTTCTTCGTCCTTGGATATCACCACTTCGTCGGCGCCCAGCGCCTTGATCTCCTTTGCCTTGTTTGGCGACGTGGTGAAGGCCACGGTATGCGCGCCCAGGGCATGGCTAAGCTTCACGCCCATATGGCCCAGTCCGCCGATGCCTACGATGCCCACCTTCTTGCCGGGGCCCGCGCCCCAATGGCGCAGCGGCGACCAAGTGGTAATCCCGGCGCACAAGAGCGGCGCGACCCCTGCCAGGTCTTTTTCGGCATGATTGACGTTGAGCACGAAATGCTCGTCCACCGTGATGGAGGTGCTGTAGCCGCCATAGGTATTGGGGCCGCCGCCCACCGGTCCGTTATAGGTGCCGGTAAAGCCCACCGGGCCTTCGCAATATTGCTCAAGTCCCTCGTGACATTGGGCACAGGTGCGGCAACTGTCCACCATGCAACCGACCCCGACGATCTGGCCGGGCTTGAAGCGGCTGACGCCGCCGCCGACCGCGGTCACGCGGCCGACGATTTCGTGTCCCGGCACGCAAGGATATTGGGTGCCCGGCCAGTCACCGCGGGCGGTATGCAGATCGCTATGGCAGACACCGCAGAACAGGATGTCGAGGGCAACGTCTTTGGGCCCTGGCACGCGGCGGTCGATGGTATGGGGTCCGAACGGCGTGGTGGCGGACTGGGCGGCATAGGCTTTGGTCTGCATGGAGGGCTCCGGGAAAAAAGGGCGGGATCATCCCTAACGAAATAAGGCATGATTGCGCCATGTGAAGAGCCTTGCGGCTTTTCGTCCGGATTTTTGCAGGTCCCGTTGACGCGGTTTGGCAATAAAATTACCACGCGCCGATCAAGTGAAGGATTCACCACATGCGCGTCGACCAGATTCCGGTCGGAAAGAATGCCCCCGATGATGTCAATGTCATTATCGAGGTTCCGATCGGCGGCGAGCCGATCAAATACGAGTTGGACAAGGCCTCCGGCGCTCTGGTGGTCGATCGCTTCCTCTATACAGCCATGCGCTATCCCGGCAATTACGGCTTCATCCCGCATACGCTGTCCGGCGACGGCGATCCGGTGGACGTCCTGGTCGCCAACAGCCGCGCCATCGTGCCGGGCGCAGTGATGAGCGTGCGCCCGGTGGGCGTATTGCTGATGGAAGACAATTCCGGCATGGACGAAAAGATCGTGGCGGTGCCGTCGTCCCACCTCTCCCAGCGTTTCGAGAACGTCGCCAATTACAGCGACTTGCCAGAGATCACCGTCCATCAGATCGAGCATTTCTTCGCCCATTACAAGGATCTGGAGCCCGGCAAATGGGTTAAAATCATCCGCTGGGGTGATGCCGCGGAAGCCAAGCGCCTGATCATCGACGGCGTGGAACGCGCCGCTGGCAAGACCTACTAACGCCAGTCCGGCGGTGTGGGTAGCGCGTGGACGAGTTGCGCCAAGCCTTCGCTATAGGTGCTGCGCAAGCTGCTCCAATAAGCGTCATCTTCCTTCAACATCGTCATATTGGCGGTGGAGAAGCTACCGGCATCATAACGCAGCATATCGATCGGCATGCCGACCGACAGATTACTGCGCATGGTGGCGTCGAAGGACAACAGCGCCAGCTTGGCCGCTTCATCCAATGAGGTTTCGGGACTCAGGGCGCGGTCCAGGATGGGCTTGCCGTATTTTGTTTCGCCGATCTGCAGGAAAACCGAGCGCGGCGAAGCCTCGATGAAATTGCCGGCGGAATAGATCTGGAACAGCCGGCACGCTTCCTCCGCAATCTGGCCGCCGACCAGGAAACTGCCATTGGGATCGCCATAGGGCTGCACCGAAGCGCCGTCGCGGGTTATCGTTTCGCGCAGCTTGTCGCCCACGATGCGGGCGGCTTCGAACATGGAATGGATGGCATGGAGGTCATCCGGCCTGCCGCTGCCCGCCGCCTCGCGCAATTCCGATATCACCGACTGGGTGGTGGCCAGGTTGCCCGCCGACAGGATGGCGATCACGCGATTGCCGGGCAGGGTGAAGAGGTCGAATTTGCGCACCCGCGCCACCTGGTCGACGCCGGCATTGGAGCGGGAATCGGAGGCCATCACCAGGCCCTGCGGCAAAAGGATTCCCAGGCAATACGTCATGCGGACCGACTCCCCAACCGGTCCTGCAGTATGACATTTCCTTGGCCGTCCTGCGACGCGGGGCGCGTCAGCGAATATAGGACCGCAACACCTCGATCAGTTCATAGGCGGCCAGGGTCTCTCCGCGGCTCGGCTTGCGGTTGGCCGCCATCATGTGTTCCTGGATGTGGTCTTCCACCACCTCCGCCATCATTCCATTGACCGCGCCACGCGCCGCCGTCAGCAGCGCCATCA
>DATBCP010000125.1:0-7250 GCA_036270435.1 Rhizomicrobium sp.
ACGAGATCGATATGTGTCATGGGAGAGGTCCCCGGATATCTGTAACGATCGCTACAAATATGCCCCTGGACTTCCCCGGTCAAGGGAATTATATATCGAACCATACAAAAAAGAAGGCCCCTCGAGGAAACGCGAAAGGAACTTGGAGTGCGGACCGGCCGTCCCCGCTGTTTTTGCAAGGAAGAAGCCCTGGACAAGGCGATGACCGTCTTCTGGCGCCAGGGCTATGAAGGGGCGTCGCTTTCCGACCTGACCAGGGCCATGGGCATCAATCCGCCCAGTCTTTATGCCTGTTTCGGCAGCAAGGAAGGCCTCTTCAAGGCGGTGCTGGAGCGTTATGACCAGCGCCGGGACGCCTTCATGGCGCAGGTGTTGGCGGCGCCTACGGTGGCTGAGGTTGCACAAGCCTATTTGATGGGCGTGGCGGCTTTTGTCGCGGATACAGGCGCGCGCAATCCGCCCGGCTGCCTGATGGTGCAGGGTGGGCTTTCCGGCAGCGACAAGGATATCCCCGAGATGCTGGCGCGCCACCGTGCCGAGAAGGAAGCCATGCTGCGGGCCCGCTTCGAGCAGGCCAGGAAAAGCGGCGATCTCGCCAAGACCAGTGATCCCGCCGCCCTGGCGCGCTATCTGATGGTGATGGCCAATGGGTTGTGTGTTCAAGCGGCGGCCGGTGCTTCGGAAAAAGAACTCAAGGAAGTTGCGGTCATCGCGTTGGCCAATTGGCCGGCCATGGTGGCGGCTGGGCCCAAGAAAGCGCGCGCCAAAGAACCGGCCTGATAGTCTGCTCACGGACAAACGGCCGGGCCGCCGTGCGGGCGCAACCTGAGCGGCGCGCTTTGATTGGCAAGCGGAACTTTTGTTGGTAGCTTTTGCCGCAAGCCCACCGAGAACCACGGCATGGATCTCCCCGAAAAAGAAAAGCCTTACGGGGAGACGCCGACCATCACGACACTAGCCGACGTCGCCCGCTGTGCGGGCGTGGGCGAAAGCACAGTGTCCCGGGTTCTGCGCAACAAGGGCTCTGTCTCGCAACGGACGCGCGAAAAGATCCTGAAGGTGGCGGCGGATTTGCATTATGTCCCCAACCGCATTGCCGGGACTTTGGCGTCGATGACCTCGAAGCTGGTGGGTATTGTCATTCCCTCGGTCGGCAACACGGTGGTGCCGGAAGTGCTGGCAGGCGCCAATCAGGTGCTGGAAGACGCAGGCTTCCAGCCGGTGATCGGGGTCTCGAATTACGATCCGACGCGGGAAGAGGCCCTGATTGAATCGATCCTGAGCTGGCGTCCCAGCGGCCTATTGGTCGCCGGGCTGGAACATACCAGCCGCGCCAGGGCCATGTTGAAGGGCTGTGGCGTGCGCGTGGTCGAGTTGATCGACATTGACGGGGAGGGCGTCGACATCGTCGTCGGCTCGTCTCACCGGATGGCGGGGTGCAAAAGCGCGGAACATCTTTTGGCGCGTGGCTACCGGCGGATCGGCTATGTCGGCCATGACTTCACCATCGACATTCGTGCCGGCAAGCGGCTGGATGGCTTTCGCTCGGCATTGGCGCAAAAGGGGCTGAGCTTTGTGGATGAGGAGCTTTCTCCAAACGGCGCCTCTTCCGTCGAGGCCGGCCGCGTCGGCCTGGCGCGGCTGCTGGCGCGGCAGCCCAATCTGGATGCGGTCTATTTTTCCAATGATGACCTCGCCATCGGTGGTTATTTCCACTGTCTGGAAAACAAGGTCGCTGTGCCCGGCGATCTGGCGCTGTTCGGCTATAACGGGTTGGAGATCGCGTCTCTCACGCCCCTGCCGATATCGACGGTCCGCACACCACGTTTCGCCATGGGAAGGACGGGAGCAAAACTTTTGTTGGCCGGCGGGCCTTCCCAAGTGGTCGATCTGGGATTTGAGCTAATTCCTGGCGCAACCAGCTAGGGTGCCGCTCGTCCTGTTCGGCTTGCCGGTCAGGCCGACGAGGATGCCGAATTGGCCGGCAGGTCGATCACGGCCTGCGTGCCCTTCTCGCTATCCAGGATGAACCTGCCTCCCGCCTGGCGCACGAATTGCTCGATCAATCCGGTCCCCAGCCCAGGCTTGCGGTCCTTTGGCATCCCCACGCCATCATCGCTCACCGTCAGTTTCCAGCCCTTCTGGACGCGTCGGAACGAAACCGAAATCGCGCCTTCGCGCCCGTCCGGAAAAGCATGCTTCACGGCATTGGTCACCAATTCGTTGGTTGCCAGGCCCAGCGCCAACGCCTGATCGCGCGACATATAAGCTTCGTCGCATTCACAGCTCAGCGTTACGCCCGCGGTCGGCAGGGCCGCATCGGTCAAGCCTGTGCAAAGGTCGCGCAGATACTGCCGCAGATCGATATGGCGCGCCTCCGGCAAGGCATAGATGTGGCGATGGATGCGGGAAATCGAGCGTATCCGGCCCATCGCCTGTTCCAAGGCGCTGCGGGTCTCGGGATTGGAGCTGCGGCGGCGCTGCAGGTCGAGCAGGCTGTTGACGATGGCGAAATCGTTGCCCACGCGATGCTGCAATTCCCGGAACAGAAGTTCGCGCTCCGCCAGCTTGGCATTACGCTCATCCACGAGCCGTTGCGCCACGGCCCGAAATCCCTCGCCCACCGCGATCAGCATGGCGGCGGTGAGCAACGCGATGACAGCTGCCGCGGCCTGGTAGTGCATCTGTGCCCCGGACAATTGGGCGCGGGGCACCACAAACATCCAAGCCAGGATTCCAGAGGTCAAAACCGCGCCGGCGCCCGCCTGCCAGCCGCCCAGCAGGGTGGCGAGCAGTGAGGCGGGGTATATGAAGGCATAAGGCGCCACACCGGGTGCGACCAGGTTGGCGGCGGCGCGCAGTAAGACCGCGAACCCGACGCCCACAAAAACACAGGCCGTCTTGACCAGCCAGGGCGGCGCAATGCCAGAAAGACGGCCTGGAATATCCAGGCCGGCAATGCGATGCATCACGGTCCCCACCCCTACAAAAGCCCGCAGCCAGCATAAGGCCGGGCGCATGTATCGGCCAGAGGTTTGGTCCTACAGTGAAGGCGGATTCGCCAGCTCGATCCGGAAAATTTTAGCGATCGGCAGTCGCTGGCGAGGGATGAAGCGTCCGGATGCCGACGGCATCATGCGACCAGCGCCAAGCCGACAGGATCATGTCGTCAATCTTGGGAAACTGCAGGGAAATTCCCAGTTCGGATATTGCACGCGTCGGATCGGCGAGCAGAATTGCCGGATCGCCGGCGCGGCGTGGCCCCTTGATGACCGGGATAGACCGCCCCGTGACGCGCCGCGCGCTCTTTATGACCTCGGCGACCGAGTGTCCCCTGCCAGTCCCGAGATTGTAGGCGCTGCGAGTGGCGGGTCCACTTTCCAGCTTGCGCAATGCCATGACATGCGCATGTGCCAAATCGCTGACATGAATGTAATCGCGAATGCAGGTTCCGTCGGGCGTTTCGTAATCGTCTCCGAATACCGTGATATTCGGTAGCGCGCCTGACGCCGCTTTCAGCACCAGTGGAATGAGATGGGTTTCCGGATCGTGGTCTTCGCCCAGTTCGCCGTCGGGGTCCGCGCCGGCGGCGTTGAAATATCTCAACGAAATGCTGTTCAAGCCGTAAGCCGTGCGGTAATCGCTCAGGATCCGCTCGATCATCAGCTTCGAGGCGCCATAGGGATTGATCGGGTTTTGGCGTTCGTCCTCCGGAATCGGCACCGTTCCGGGAATTCCGTAAGTGGCGCATGTGCTTGAGAAAACAATATTTCCGACCCCATGGCTGCGCATGGCATCGAGCAGCGCCAAGGTGCCGGCCACATTGTTCTTGTAATATTTGGCGGGGTCGGTGACGGACTCGCCCACATAGGCGAATGCCGCCAAATGAATGACGGCGCTGGCGCCGTACTTTCGTATCGCAGAAGAAAGCCGCGAGGGGACGAGAATGTCGCCGACTTCCAGCGGTCCCCACTTTACCGCCGACTTATGCCCGTAAATGAGATTGTCGTACGCTACCGGCTGGTACCCTGCCCGGGCTAGTGCCTTGCAGACATGGGAGCCGATATATCCCGCGCCGCCGGTGACCAATACTGTTCGCATGTATCGTGTATCCTTTGCTCGAAATAGGAAATGGTCCTAAGGAGGCCTTCCTCCAGCGGGATGCGGGGCTCCCAGCGGAGGAGGCTTCGGGCCGCGGCGATATCCGGATTGCGCTGGCGCGGATCATCCGAAGGCAGCGGACGCATCTCGATGCGGGAGCTGGAACCAGTCATGGCGATGATCTTCTGGGCCAAATCCAGAATGGTGTTTTCTGTGGGGTTTCCAAGATTGACGGGGCCGGTCACGCTGTCCGGCGTTTCCATCAGCCGGATCAGGCCATCCACCAAATCGTCGACGAAGCAGAAGGAGCGGGTTTGACGACCATTGCCGTAAATGGTGATCGGCTCATCCCTAAGCGCCTGGATCACGAAATTGGATACCACGCGCCCGTCATTCAGATGCATGCGCGGGCCATAGGTATTGAAAATGCGGGCGACCTTGATCCGCAGCCTGTGCTGGCGGTGATAGTCGAAGAACAGCGTTTCGGCGCAGCGCTTGCCCTCGTCATAGCAGGAGCGGATGCCGATCGGGTTGACATTGCCCCAATAGCTTTCCGTCTGGGGATGTTCCGCCGGATCGCCATAGACCTCGCTGGTCGACGCCTGAAGGATTTTGGCCTTCACCCGCTTGGCCAAGCCCAGCATGTTGATCGCCCCGTGCACCGAGGTCTTGGTCGTCTGGACCGGATCACGCTGATAGTGAATGGGGGAGGCGGGACAGGCCAGGTTGTAGATCTGGTCAACCTCCACAAAAAGGGGAAAGGTGATGTCGTGGCGCAGCAATTCGAAGTGCTTGTGATCCAGGAGATGTTCGACATTGCGGCGTGAACTGGTGAAATAGTTGTCCACGCATAGGACGTCGTGACCGCGGCCAAGCAGCGCTTCGCAGAGGAACGAACCGATGAACCCCGCCCCGCCGGTTACTAGGACACGTTGTCTCGGGCTGTCGGAAGATGACGATCGATCCGTCCGGCTGGGCCCAGGGTCGTGATATCCATCCATTGTGTTCTCGCGCTCCATCTAGGGTGTCTGAAAGGGCGCCTGCCGGCGCTGGCTCTCCGCGCGGCGCTGCTCCAATACGGTAATGGTGGCACCCTGGCCAGCACGTTGCCTGTCGCTCGCTCCAAACGGGGCCTGCGACTCATCATTCAAACAGCGGTCAAGCGGGCTCTCGGTCTTCGAAAGCAATTCGCGCGGTGTCCCTTCCGCGGTTACGCGCCCGCCTTCCAGGCAGATCAAGTGATCGGCCGCCAGAATGGCGTCCATGCGGTGTGTGATCATGATGATGGTTCGATTCCTGAATGTCTGGCGCAAACTCCGCTGCACCCAATTTTCCAGGACATCGTCTAACGCGCTGGTTGCTTCATCTAGGATCAGGATGTCAGGATCGCGAAGGATCGCGCGCGCCAGGCCGAGCCGCTGGCGCTGTCCGCCGGACAGGTTCGCACCATGGGGCCCGATCCAATGTTGCAGGCCGTCGGGAAAGGCTTCAATCACGTCGCATAAGCCGGCCAATTCCGCGGCGGCCTGCACCGCTTTCGCGTCGGCGTCAGGCCGGGCGATGCGGATATTGGCGTCGAGCGTGCTGTCTATCAGTTCGATGTCCTGTCCGGCCGCCGCGAGCCGGCCCAGCCATTGGTCGCGCCGTATTTGCCCAAGAGGAGTGCCGTCGATCCATATGTCGCCTTTGCTGGGCTGGTCCAGGCGCAACAGCAAATTCACGATCGTCGTCTTGCCAGCGCCGCTGGCGCCCATCAGCGCCGTCGTCCGGCCGGCCGGAATGTGGAAGCTGGCCTTTTGGAGAACGTCGGGGGCCGTGTCCGCATAGCTGAATTCCACGTCGCGAAATTCGATGCCTTGCGTGAGAGCGCGGAACGGGCGCCGGCCGGCGACCCGCTGATCCTCGCGGGCGCGATGCAAAAGATCCGCAACCGATCGCAAAGGCGCCTCCTTTTCGGCCAACGAGAAAATGGCATTCTGCAGCTCGCGGAACGGCAATTGCACGCGGTAGAGCAGGATGATGCAAGTCAGTGTCGCGGCGGTTGGGATCGAAAGCCTGCTCGCAAAGGCCAGGATCCCCGCAACCATGAGAAGATAGGCGGAATCCGAAACCGGACCCAGGATAGCCGACAGGACGCCGGTCTTTGTTGCGACCTTACCGGCCTCGGATGAGGCCTGTTCAAACGCGCGTTGATAATGGGCCTCCTGTGCGAACGCCCGAATGGCGCGCATGCCTTGCAACATCTGGAGCATACGCACGGCAAGTTGCTGGTTGATTTCCATCGCTTCGCGCCCCAGCAGGCGCGCGAATTTCGAGACGCGATTGAGGGCGAGGCAGAGAATGGCGCTGCCCGCCATGGCGATCAGCGTAAGTGGCCAGGAAATCAGCAGCAGAAAGGCGATCATCACGAACATAGAGACCGAATTGACGACGATGCGGCAAACAGAATGATAGGCGTCCGCCACCGTCCAGGATTCCATGGCGATCATTTTCAGGAGCTCGCCTTCCTCCCGCTCGCGGATATAGGCGTAGCTCACCTCCAGGTATTGGCGATGGATGCGGTTGCGGACATCGCGGCCAAGTTCGTTCTGGATGTAGGAGCAGAGGGCGGAGTGCATGGCGGTGAAAGTGGCCTTGGCGGCGATCGCGGCCAGGATCAGGAGTGCGAGAAGGGACGTGCTGTGAACATGGGCGCTGAGATGGGCGAAGGCGGATCCCAAAAAACCGCTCGCCGAAGCTGCCTCGCTCTGCCGGCCTATCACCGTGTACAGGAAAAGAATGATCAGGCCGACGCCGAAGCTTTCCGCGAGGGACGACAGCACGCCTAAGATCGTGATCAACGGAAAGGACCAGGCGTGCGCGCCGGCTAGGCGTATCGTCTCCAACGCCTGCATCACGCCGACCGGTCGCGCAGGACTGCGATCCTGCTCCTGGAAGTCGCTCAAAATCCCGCCTCGCTTGAAGCGCGGGCCGACAAAGAAAGGAACGCTTGGGAATCCTGGCCTGGTTGAGGTTCGCTGAACAATTTTCGTCCCGCACGCCGCAACAGAGCGGGCAAAAAGGCGCCCAGTCCGAACTTTACGTCGGAACGCGCAATATGGGCCAATATGGCGATGGCGGTGACGACCCGGAGCTTGCGCAATGCCTTG
>DATBCP010000126.1:0-8802 GCA_036270435.1 Rhizomicrobium sp.
GTGATGCCGGTCAAGGCAAAGCGGTTGATCCAATTGGAATCCTCATAAAGGTAAGTCAGGGTTTTCCCGTCCGGGTACTGAACGCTGCCCAAGGCCCAAAACCCGGCGGACCCTGAAGGGGGCGTGACCCCGATGCCGGAACGGTCTGTATAGGCGTAATGCGTCACGCCGGTCGACGGATCGGTCATGGTGTCGACTAATCCATTGGCGAGATAGGTGAAGGTCAGGGTGCGGCCGAAGCTGTCGGTGACGACCGTGTTGTTGCCGCTGCCGTCATAGGTCAGGGTTTGATAATAGCCGCCGCGATAGGTGATCTTCACCAGCTTCCCGGTCATGTCATACTGGTCGATCGTGTCGTCAGCGTCCTGGATATACCAATAGGTGCCGTTCGTGGTCAGGCGTAGGTCGACATTGTGGCGCGGGTCGGTGGAGGCCGACCAGGTGGCGGTTGAGGCTTGCCAGTAGGCGACATACCAGACGCCGGACGATTTCACGAAATGAACTGGGTTGCCGTCGCCGCGGATGGCGTCGATCTGGGTCGACGAGCTCGAAAGCCCCCCGATATCTTCAATGAAGCGATCATACTGGCTTCGCCACGCAAAGCCGAACGCTGGACAGTCCAACGAACATCGCAACCAAGACAACCGCGAAAATCGCAGGCCAATGAAACCCGCGCCGGGAAGCGGCGATCAGATGATGCATGAGAGACTCCATGGCCTCTTGCTGAATACGAGCGGATACAGGAGTTCAGGACGCCGCACGCGGTGCGCCGGTCCGCTTAGTAATACTCATCCACGATGATGAGGCCCGTAGCCCCATTGCCGCCATTTGCCGAGGTGCCGGTTCCACCCGTTCCACCTGCACCAACGGTGTAGGTGTATGTGGCACTCGGGCTGTTTATAATAATTTCCGCATACTCGCCGGCCGCTCCTGAGCCGTTCCAGACCGAGTAATGTCCGGTACCCATTGAATCGGAATATGTTGCTCCACCGCCTCCGGACCCGCTATTGACTGCAGCGTCGCCGCCAGACGCGCCCGTGCCAACTTGACCACCACCCGCGCCACCAAAGGGGGATTGACCACCCGCCAAACTAGTGATTTGGGTTTGGACGGGATTGGGGGGCGCATATATGCCACCACCGCTGCCCTGTCCGCCGCGAATACGGAACGACGCGGTACAAGATCCGCCACTTCCACCTAACGCAACTGAATACGGGAACCCGCCGCTGCCGCCATTTGCGGTAAAAGTCCCGAAGGATGTGGCCGATCCATTATTTCCGCTGGATCCAAAGGCGCTAACTGCTACGCCACCGCCACCGCCGCCGCCGCCGACCATCCGAATGCGAAGCTGGCGAACATTGGCGGGTGTCGTGTAGGTGGCGGATGTGCCGGAGGTGAGAACTTGTCGCGTGGGAACGCTCGCGCAGCCCGCGAGCGCCGCAAAGTTGGCGTTCACTTGAGATGAAGAGATGGTCGTACCAGACATGAAATTCGGATTCGGCACCGTACAGGCCGCCATTGCAGTCTTGCTGAACAGCAAAAGGCCGAAGGCAATTCCAAGCGATAATCTGTAAGTCAAAATTCCCTCCCCTTGGTGAGCAGACACACGACCTCACGCTCGCACCGGACAGGTGCAAGGCGATCTCACGACGCTGCTCGCGACAATCAGAAATGAACGTGGCGACTCGGTTCGTGGTGCGAACCTTTGGAGAACGTTAGGCCACTATCCTTTTTGTCTTCAAGTCACACCAACGCGTGCCAAGCCAATACCAACGGATAGCTGAGTTCGCGCCGGCCTTGGCAAACCAATCGGAGTGGACTTCGCCCCATCTCCTCAGTGAGGTCGTTCCGCCAGGTTCACCGCGCCTTGCGCTTGGGTCCGGGCGCCTTGGCCGCAACGCTGCGGCCTTTGGATTTGAGGCTCTTCTTCAAAGCCTCCATCAGATCGATGACATTGTCTTCTTCCACCGGCTCGGCAGTGACCAGCTTTTCGCCTTTCTCCTTGCGGCGGATCAGGTCGCGCAGCGCATTCTCGTACCGGTCTTCGAATTTCTCCGGCTCGAAGGCGCCTTCCTGCTGTTCGATGATCTTGCGGGCAATCTCGATCATCTGCTTGCTGGGCCTGGCGGTGGGAATTTCACCAAAAGCGTCCTTGGGCTGGATCACTTCATCGCCCATGCGCAAGGTATAGACGATGATGCCCTTGTCGCGCGGTTCCAGCGCCACCAGCCGTTCGCGCGTGTGCATCACCACCCGGCCCAGCGCGATGCGGCCGGTCTCCGCCAGCGCTTCGCGGATCACGGTATAGGCTTCCACGCCGCTCTTGTCGTTGGGCAGCAGGTAATAGGGATCGTTCCAATAAAGGCGGTCGATGTCCTTCGCATCTACGAAACGTTCGATATCGATGGTCCGGGTGGTTTCCAGCCGCACCGATTGCAGTTCGTCACTGCTCAGGACCACATAATGGTTCTTGGAGATCTCATAGCCCTTGACCAGGTCGGCGCGCTCCACCGGTCCGGTATCGGGATCGGTGGGGATCATGCGGATGCGGTTGTTGGTCTCCGGATTGAGCAGATGGAAGGAAATATCAGCCGTACGGCTGGTGGCGCCGTAAAGCGCCACAGGACACGACACCAGCGACAGGCGCAAGCTTCCCTGCCACACCGGACGGGACGACAAATGCGGCTCGTTGGAGTTGGCGGGCCGGTGATGGCCCCGGGCGGTGGCCGCCTTGTGATTGGGTCTGCGATGCGTGGAAGCCTTCGTCTTTTTGCGGGCAGCCATGAGGATTTCCCTGGAAACACGGAACGGAAACGCCTTGCGGGAACTATGTTTCCAAACGGGCAAGCCCAAGCAGCAAACGATGGCGGCGAAAAAGAAATCCGCGAAAAAGACCGTGAAACGTCCGGCAAAGCGGGCGGCCACGAAATCCAATGACACAAAATCAAGTATCGGGGCGCTGGAGAAATACCAGTCCATGCGCGACTTTGCGGTCACCGCGGAGCCCAGCGGCAAGCGGCCGGTCGCCAAGGCCAACAGATTGCGCTTTGTCATCCAGAAACATGCCGCCACCAGGCTGCATTACGACTTCCGGCTGGAGTTGAACGGCACCTTCCGCTCCTGGGCGGTGACCCGCGGCCCTTCCCTCAATCCGGCGGACAAACGGCTTGCGGTGGAGGTCGAGGACCATCCGCTGGATTATGGCGACTTCGAGGGCACCATCCCGAAAGGCCAGTATGGCGGCGGCACGGTTATGCTGTGGGACCGGGGATTTTGGGAACCCGAAGGTGATCCCGACAAGATGCTGGCCAAGGGTGATCTCAAATTCAGCCTGGACGGCGAAAAGCTGCATGGCAGTTGGGTGCTGGTGCGGATGCGCAATGACAAATTTGGCGGCAAGCGCACCAATTGGCTGCTGATTAAGCATCGCGACAAATACGCCAGGGACGGCAATGGCGAAGCGATCCTGGACAAGGATCATTCCGTGGCTTCGGGCCGCCCCATGAAGGCGATCGAGGCGGGCACCGGCAAGACGCCCAAGCCTTTCATGCGGGCGAAGGCCTTCAAGGCGGATGCGGTGTGGGTGAGCCGCGGTTCGCGTAGCGAACGAGCAGAGCCGGCGGGTCTGCGAGAGCGGCGAACGGTCCGTCGCGACAGCGTGCGGACGGCACAAGCGAGCGGCGGGACCGGCGGCAGCAACAGGCTGGATGCCGTAATTGCCAAAAAAATTTCCAAATTGCCTGCCTTTGTTGAACCGCAGCTTTGCCGCTTGGTGGATCAACCACCCTCGGGCGCGGATTGGGTCCATGAAGTCAAATTCGACGGCTATCGCTTGCAGCTTCGCGTGGTGGACAGCAAGGCAAAGCTGCTCACCCGCAAAGGTCTCGATTGGACGGAGAAATTTTCCGCCATCGCCAAGGCTGCCGCCAAGCTTCCCGATTGCATCATTGACGGCGAAGCCTGCGCCTTGGACCATAACGGCGCGCCGGATTTCGCGGCGCTGCAGGCCGCCTTGTCCGACGGCCGGTCGGAAGGCCTGATCTTTTTCGCCTTCGATCTTCTTTTTGCCAAAGACGAGGACCTCCGGCCCCTGCCCCTGTCCGAGCGCAAGACACGGCTGCAGGCCATGCTCAAGAAGGCGCCATCCCCGCTGCGCTTTGTCGAGCATTTCGCCAGCGGCGGTGATGCCGTGCTGCAATCCGCCTGCCGGATGAATCTGGAAGGCATTGTCTCCAAGCGGCTGGAGGCGCCTTACATGTCCGGACGCGGCGATACCTGGACCAAGTCCAAATGCCGTGCCGGGCATGAAGTGGTGATCGGCGGCTGGAGCACGACAAACGGAAAATTCCGCTCCCTGTTGGCGGGCGTTCATCGCGGCGATCACCTGGTCTATGTGGGACGTGTCGGCACCGGCTATTCCGCCGACAAGGTCAAGCGGCTGATGCCGCGGTTGAAGGAGATGGCGGCCCCAACCTCGCCCTTCACAGGCAAGGGCGCGCCACGTCACGAGCCCGGCGTCCATTGGCTCAAGCCTGAACTGGTGGCGGAGATCGAATTCGCCGGCTGGACCGGCGACGGAAATGTGCGCCAGGCCGCCTTCAAGGGCTTGCGCGCCGACAAGCCGGCGGCGGAAATACAGGCGGAGACTCCGATGAAGACCAAGCTGGCCGAGCCCAAGGCGGGAAAAGCGACGAAAAAGGCAATAAGGCCGGCCGCAAGCGGCAACAACATGGTCATGAACGTGTCTATTTCCCATCCCGACAAGGCGCTGTGGCCGGATGCCGGCGATGGAGAACCGGTCACCAAGCTCGATTTGGCGCACTATTTCGAAGCCGTCGGCGATTGGATGATGCCGCATATCAAGGGCCGGCCCTGTTCCCTGGTGCGCGCGCCCGACGGCATCGAGGGCGAGCAGCGCTTCTTCCAGCGCCACGCCGGCGCGGGCCAATCCAATCTGTTCAGCCAGGTGAAGGTTTCCGGCGACCGCAAGCCTTATCTGCAGATCGACCGGGTGGAGGCGCTGGCAAGTGTGGCGCAGGCAGGAGGATTGGAACTGCATCCCTGGAACTGCGCGCCAGACAGGCCGGAGGTACCGGGACGCTTTGTTTTCGATCTCGACCCTTCGCCGGACCTGGACTTCGACGACGTGGTCGCGGCGGCCAAGGCGTTGAAAGAACGGCTGGAGGAACTGGGCTTCATCACCTTCGCCAAGACCACCGGTGGCAAGGGCCTGCATGTGGTGACGCCCTTCGACGCGGGAAAATCCATCGGTTGGCCGGAAGCCAAAGCCATCGCCCGCGCGATCTGCGCCCGCATGGCCGCCGACAGTCCCGACAAATATCTGGTCAACATGTCCAAAGAGAAACGGCGCGGGAAAATATTTCTCGATTATCTGCGCAACGACCGCATGTCCACCGCGGTGGCGCCGCTGTCGCCGCGCGCGCGAGAAGGCGCCACCGTCTCCATGCCGCTGGAATGGAGCGCGGTGAAGAAGGGGCTGGACCCCAAACGCTTCACGGTGCGGACGGCACCGGGTCTTCTAGCCAAGAGCAAAGCGTGGAGGGATTATGCCAAGAGCGAAAAGCCGCTGCTGCCGGTGCTGAAGAAATTGGCGATCAAATAGAGGTCCTCACATTTTCGCCTTCCGATTGTCATATCCGCGAAAGCGGGTATCCAACTTCTTTATCAAGCACCGCGTATAACCAAGTTGGATTCCCGCTTGCGCGGGAATGACAGAAGTACCTTAGGAAAAAGACCGAACAGTTCCCGCTACCCCCGTTTCCACACAGCGTAATAGGGCTGGTTGGAAAGCGACGCGTTGAAGCCCGGATACATCCAGGCCTGCGCGCCCTGCCGCAACACAAAGTAATACTGCAGCGGATAGGGCGAACGCGTATAGTCGCCGGGAATAGACGCTCGCATATCATCTCCCGACTGCGTCATGGCGACGGAACGCCAGCGTTCGCCATGATTGACATGGCGGTAGAACAGCTCGACGCCTTCGGCCTTGGCGCGCATCACCACCGGCAGATCCCCGCCCGGAGAGAAACGATCCGGCGCGACGTGGCGGACAGACGTGACCGGACGCACTGCGGGTTTGGTGACCAAAAGGCCGGGACCGCTGAGCGCAGCTTTATGCGGGGAGCCCACCGCCTGGGCCATGGCGGCGAGGTCGGCATCCATCGCCGCCAGCCGGTCGCTCCAATGGCCGCGCCGTTGCGGGATCGAACCATAGGAAATGTCTGCGACATAGACGGCTTTGGCCCGTTCCGACATCGCCCCCCAACGGGCGCGTGCGCGACGGTAATAGTCCAACGCTGCGGCTCCCAGCGCCGGATCGGAATTTTTCCGCCACAGGGCAAAAAACAGGGCGCTGCGCATTTTGGCGGCAAAGAAATCCCCCAACCCGCGCTGGATTGTTATGTCGTCCGCCAGGATTTTCTCACCGGCGCTCTTGGGCGCCCCCATCTGCGCCAGGGCCCGACCGGACTCTGCGGACAGGCGATCCAGCCACACCGCCACCTCGGCCGGCGAATATTTGGGATGGGCGCGGCCCGCCAACAGGTCATCCGCATGTTCCGTGATGGTGGAGAAAAGCTGCGGGTCCAGCGGACTGGCATTGGCGAAGACATGAGGCGGGAACATGTCGGTGTAAGGCACATAGCCGGACCCGTCCACGATCGGCTGATTGGAATACATTTCCGGCCAATAGGCGTGATTGGAGGCCGAGACCATGTGCGCGCTGCTGACCAGTGGCAGGATCCGGCTTGCCGATGCCAAAGCGCGCTCCGCAGAGCTCGCCGACTTGCCGTAGGTGCGCGCCAGGCTTTTGCGCCAGGCATCCGGCGTGGCGGCGGGATTGTAGAGCAGCCGTCCCCACAGCTTGTAACTGTCGGCGAATTTGCGCCAGTCGTTGGCGGTATTCGCGCCGGAGTAAGCGTTGCGCCCGCCGGGATGACCGGAGCCTTCGCGACCTTTGAAGGTTAAAGGTTCGCAAATCTCCAATCCCGCCGCGCCGCAGAAATGCGCCGCCCGTCCCAGACCCGCCGCCCAGGCGGGATCGGCGGACAAGAGATGTTTCTGCGTGCCGGGCCACAGCCGGTAGAGAATGTCGAAGCCGCGTCCTTCCTGATAGAGGTCGGCATAACCATAGCGGGTGAATCGCCGTTCGCCGTTGGAGACATTGAACACGCCTTCTTCCATGCGGTCGGGACGGGGAATTTCGAATTCCCGGATATCGGCCTGGTGATAGGCCAGGCTCTGATGCTCGGCGGAAAATTTCGGCCCGACCTTGACCGGCTGGCCGGTCTTGGTCGCCATGTCGATCATGATCTGGTTGATGCCCTTGGCATGCATGTCGATCTCGATCTTGCGGCCGCACTTTGCAATCGCCTCGAACAAGGTCTGCCAGAAGGGATAACTGCCTTCGGGAACGCCGCTTTCGCCATGCACGCGCAGGGTGATGCCGGTGATCTCGGGACATTCCCTGAGCAGGATGGCCAGCGCATCGCGGCTGTAGGCGGCCCCCTTGGCCCAATCCACCTTGCCGTCCGATTCCAGCCCGCGGATGACATGATCGGACTTGGGACTGTCGGTCCATTGCCAGGCATGGGTCCAGAGTCCGAGTTGGAATTCCAAGCCGCGCGCGCCGGTCTCGCGGGCGATGAATTTCAAGGTGTCGAGATTCCGGTCCCGCTCGCCGACGGGTAACGCCGGAGTGATGGTGACGTTATAGCCGGGCACTTCCACCAGATAGGGATAGGGGAAGTGCAAGTAATCGCCGGTGACGCCCTTGGGAAAATCGTAACCGAAACCCAGCGCGAAATTGAACCTGTTGAAACGCGCCGCCACCAGCATGTCGAGATAGTCCCGCCAGCCCTGGCGGTCATAGAACCAGGCCTTGTCCTCTATCTCGCTGAGGAACGGACGGGCGACGCTGCGCACCGGATTGGGCGATGTTTCCTCGACCCGCTCTTTCAGATGCAAGGCCAGCGGGCCGCCGAACTCCACCCGCTCGGCCAGTTCATGCAGCCCGTAAACAAACCCTCGCGCATCGGTGGCCGAGACCAGCAGCGCGGGATGGCCGCTCGCCTCGCCCGGCACCAGGCGCAGACAGTCCGGCGAGGTCCAGCGCGCATCCGGTGCGGAAAAAGACGCCGCCAACGGCGAGGCTGGTCCGGCGACCACAATGATCAGGCCCTTGGCTTGAGCGAGATCGGAAACCGGCGCCAGACTCGCGCCATGCTTCGACAGTGCCGCTTTCAATTTCTCCACCGCCAGGCGGACCGGCGCCGCGCCGGATTGATCCAGCAGATAAACCGCCTTGTCCTGCGCCCAGGCCGGTGCGATCTCGGCAGCAGGAACCGCGCCCACCAGTTTGAGAAAATTGCGGCGCTGCAGATGCGAAGATACGGGCATGGAAAATACTCCGACAATAAGGGCAGGCGCAGGGACACTATCCCCATCCGCGGCCCTGGGCTAGAAGACCGGTCATGACGCGATTTTCCGTGCTGGGTTTTCTTTTGCTCTCCACCGCGGTCCAGGCCACGCCGGCCCATCAGGACTGGGCGGTTCGCCATCAACCCGACCGCTTTGTCGACCGGATGATGATGGAAGCCTGGGCCGATGCCGACAAAGGCCCTGCCCGCATGGCGCTGTACTGCGACACCGAAACCGGTTTCCGCGTCATGTTCCTGCCGCATCGCGCCTTGATGCCAGAAGGCCCAGGACAGGTGACCTTGACAATCGACGATGCCAGGCCGGTGACCTTGAATGACGATGCTTTCGGCGACGACACCACCG
>DATBCP010000127.1:0-2835 GCA_036270435.1 Rhizomicrobium sp.
CGATCGCAGGCAGCCAGTTTGTCTATGACCTGTTGGAGGGCGGTTATGCCTTCGCCTTTGCCTTCAATGGCGAGGCATCGGCCTATAGGGTGACCGAGCCCCATCCTGCCACGCTGTTCACGCCGGATTCCTTGTCGGCCCGCTCTGTGCGCTAGGCGCCCCAGGACGCCCATTGCTAAGACGTAAGCCCGGTATAACTGAGCGTCGCCAGCCGCTGCATGGCGGCGGCGGAGACGTCCCCTGCCATGACCGTGCTGATCTGGTCGTCCTGCCAGATGCAGACGCGAAGACCACGGCGCTGGAACTGGTCGAAGCGCACCGAGCCGTCCGACCGCCGCACATAGAGCGTGAAGAGCTGGTCCTGTGGTCCCCGGTAGAGAATCTCGGCGGCCTTGCGATAGAGATGCAGACCGCAAAGCTTGTAGCCCATCCGGCTCAGATCGGGTACATGCACATTCGAGGCGACGGCTTGGCGCAGCGTCGAGTCGTTGCCGGCCACCTTCGAATTATCATTTGTCACGAGGCTGCACGCTCCCGTGCCCTCGCGGGCATCCAGCGCCGCATCAACCACATCGGCATGGGTGGCAGGCGTCAGATAGCGCCAGGCCAGCGGGCTGACCGCCACCAGCAGGAAAACAGCGGCAATGGCCGCCCGCCGCCAGATGGTTCGCTTCTGTTCCCGCCGGCGGACGCGCGCAATCCATTCGGCGGGCAGCGGGCGTTCCGCCAGCCGCCCATAGACGGTTTTGAACATGGCCTTGTCGGCCTGGAAGGCGGCGACGCGTTCCGCCAGCGCGGCATTCTGAGCCAGCGCTTCACGCACCATCAAAGCGCGCTCTTCCTCCAGCGCGCCGTCGATATAGGCGTGCAAGTCCTGGTCGCTGATGGGATGTGGGTTGTTCACGGTCGTTTTTTCCGGTCCGGCAGGGAAATGATCTCTGCACTGTCGTTCTGCATCAGTTCGCGCAACCGCTCCCGGGCCCTGGCAAGCCGCGACATCACGGTCCCCAGCGGAATATCCAGCTCGTCGGCGATTTCGCGATAGCTCAATTCCTCCACACTCACCAGCAGCAGAATCTGGCGGTGCTCGATACTGAGACGATTGACGGCGTGGATGAATTCCCTCATCGCGCTATGGTCCGGCGCGGGTGCGCTGAGTTCCAGGTGATCCGCCAGATCCGTGATGTCCTGCTCGCGCCCGCGTCTTTTGCCGCGCCGGATTTCATCGATATAGAGGTGGTACAGGATGCGCCGCAGCCAAGCTCCCAGCCTTTCGCGTTCGCGCAGCTGGCCCTCCTGACCCAGGGCCCGCTCGATACAGTCCTGCACCAGATCGTCCGCCAGCGCCGCGTTGCCCACCAGCGCCATGGCGTAGCGCCGCAAGCCGGCAAGCTGCGCCACAAGCGCGTCGGCGAAGGCAGATGAATGGGTCACTGATGAATGGATCGCTGGTGAATGGATCGCTGGGGTAGGGCGGACGGATACATGGTGGAGAACCAGCCCTGTTTGGTGGAGCGGATTTGCTTCATTATGCCGGAAGTCTCGGGATACCGCCCAATGCATTCTGAAACAGCCAATTTGGGAGGACTCTAGCCCCGTTCCAGTCTCCCATCGCCCCCTAGACGTTGCCTAGAGCAATTTTATTCCTCGCCCGCGGCATGGCGGCGATATTTTCCCGGAAGTATCTGGAAAAGCATCCAAATCCGACCAGTCCCGGAGCGGAAACATGTCCATTCCAATGGTAAAACGATTCCAAATCGCCGGGAATAAAATCGGGGATCGCCGCGTCTTGATGTTGAAGCAAATCAGCGGGTCGACATGTCAGCGGCGATCAACTTTTGGCGGGACATTGGAACACGTCCGACAGGCGTGATTTCCATAGAGGGACGGCGACGGATTCATATTCCGCCCTCCAGCTGATCCCGACAAAGCGCGATCGCGACCAGCACCATGTTGCTTATGAACAGAATGAACAGTTGCCGTGATTTTCCTCTCTGCGGCGGCTGCTCTAAGGCGGACGGGAATCAACCCCGCCCCTCGCGCTCCCGTCCGCCTTCCCCTTCCCCCCGTCCGTCATGAGGTGTGGCCGATATGCCTGAAGCCTTCATCAATCGCATTGCCACCGCCAATCCGCCGCATGATGTACACGATGCCTTCCTTCGCTTCGGCCGGTCGATGTTGAAGGGCGACAATCGCCGTCTGGCCCTGTTTGGCCGGATGGCGGAGCGCAGTGGAATCGCCCATCGCTACTCCTTTGTTCAGCCGAACCCGGATGGCGCGGTGACGGATACGGAAGGCTTTTACCGTCCGGGTCACTTCCCTGATACTGCGGCGCGGATGCGCAAGTTCGAGGCCTGCGCCCCCGGCCTTGCGGTTGAGGCGGCAAACAAGCTGCTGGACGGCGAGGACCGCTCGCGCATCACTCATGTCATCGTCACCACTTGCACCGGCTTTTCCGCGCCCGGCATCGATCTTGCGTTGGTGGAGGGTTGCGGCCTGTCGCCTTCGGTCGAACGCACCATGGTCGGTTTCATGGGCTGCTATGCCGCCATCAACGCCTTGAAGCTGGCGCGGCACATTGTGCGTTCCGAGCCGGGCGCCCGGGTCCTGGCGGTGAATCTCGAACTCTGCACCTTGCATCTGCATGAGACCGACGACATGGAGGAGATCCTTTCCTTCCTGTTGTTTGCCGACGGCTGCGCCGCGGCGCTGATCTCTGCCGAACCCAAAGGCGTGGCGATGGAATCCTTCCGCGCCGCGCTGGTGCCGGGCACAAGCGAGCTGATCCGCTGGCACATCCGCCAACAGGGTTTCGACATGGTGCTGTCCGGGCGG
>DATBCP010000128.1:0-6718 GCA_036270435.1 Rhizomicrobium sp.
CCTAGAGCGCAATCGGCTGACGTGCAGCGCACATCGGCCGAAAATTGCGCGAAAATCAAAAAGTCAGGCACTTGGGTTTTATGGGGCGCAGCTTGGCCCGTCCAAGCCAAAGGTTCAAGCGATCAATGCGGGATTTGGATCGACGACGAGTCCACCAATGCCTCCAACTCCTCCAGGGATTGTGGCCGCAGCAGATCCAGGAACGCCCCCAGCGCCGGATTGTCATTGTCGCTGCGCCATGCGGCGAACAGTTCGACCGGCGCCACCGGCTCCGTCTCCAAGGGGCGGAAATGGACATCGTCGAAATGCAACTGCTGGGCCGCCTCCGGCACCAACGCGGCACCGATCCCGGCGCGCACCAAAGCCAGCATGGAATGGATCTGGCTGAGTGACTGGATGGCGATGGGCGCTGCGCCGGCCGCTTCGAACAGCCCCATCAGCATGTCGTAAAAATAGCTCGCGCCTTCGGCCGAATACATGATCAGCGGCTGGCGATCGAAATGCTTCAAGGTCAGTGTCGCTTCCGCAAGGCGCGGATCGCCCACCGGCAGCGCCGCCACCAGCCTTTCCTCGGTGACTTTCAGGGTGGAGAATTCGGGCCGTCCGACCGGCGGTCTCAGCAATCCGATGTCGATGCGGCCGGTCACCAGGCTTTCCACCTGCTCGGTGGAGACCATCTCCTTCAATGCCACATCGATGTTGGGCGCGTGCGAGGCGCGCTGCAGCAAAAGGCTGGGCAAAAAGCTGTAACCGCTGGCGGCGGTGAACCCCAAGGTGATGGTGCCGGCCTCGCCGCTGGCGATGCGGCGTGTGGCAAGGGCGGCGCTTTCCGTCAATCTCAGGATGCGGCGGGCTTCCAGCAGGAATACGCGCCCGGCCGGGGTGAGCTTGACCGCGCGGCTGGTGCGGTCGAGCAGCCTCACCCCCAGCACATGCTCCAGAAGCTGGATCTGCCGTGACAAAGGCGGCTGGGTCATGTTCATGCGCGCCGCGGCGCGGCCGAAATGCAGCTCCTCGGCAGCGGCGACAAAGCAGCGAAGTTGCCGGAGCTCGAATTGCGACCAGAAGGATAGGCCCGTCATGGCCTGCACACTATCGCGAGATCGAATTTACCTCAAACCGGCCTTGTCGTGTCGATCAACCGCTTCAACCTCGAGAACTGATCGGGACTCAATTCCGTCAGCGGGCTGCGCACCGGGCCTGCGCTCCGGCCGATCGCGGTCATGCCGGCCTTGACGATGGAGACGGCGTAACCTTTGCCCTCATTGCGGATGGCGATATAGGGCAGCACGAACTCCTTCAGCCCTTTCATCACCCGGGCGTGATCCTTGGCGCGCACCGCGTCATAGAAAGACAGCGCCCATTCCGGCATGAAATTGTAGATCGCCGAGGAATAGGTGGTGACGCCCATTTCCAGATAGGGAAGGGCAAAGGTTTCGGCGGTGGGAAGGCCGCCCACATAGGTGAGCCTGTCGCCCAGCTTGGCATAGACCCGCATCATCAATTCGATGTCGCCCACGCCGTCCTTGAAGCCCACGAGATTGGGATTGCGGTCGCACAGCTTGGCCAGGCTGTCCTGGTTCAGGACGGCATTGTCGCGATTGTAGACGATCACGCCGATGGAGGTTGCCTGGCAGACCGCATCGATATGGGCCATCAGGCCATCCTGCGACGGCGTCATCAGATAGGGCGGCAACAGCAGAAGGCCATCGGCGCCGGCGGCTTCGGCGGCCTTGGCCAGATCCACCGCGATGGCCGTGCCATAGCCGCATCCGGCGATGACCGGCGTCTGGCCGTTTGTCTCCTTCACTGCGGCGGCCACGACCGCGGCGACCTCGGCGGGTGTCAGGGAGAAAAACTCGCCGGTGCCGCCCGCGGCGAACAGGCCGGTCAGGCGCTTGAAACCGAGCAGCCAGGCGCAATGCTCCCGATACGGACCTTCCTGGAAGCGGAAGTTCTGGTCGAAATGAGTGACGGGAAAGGACAAGAGCCCCTTGGCGAGAATCTTCGCCATCTCCTGCGGTGACATCTTGTTCATGACCTTGCTCCGGGGGCGCTTGCGGTGAAATGTGAGACGGGTTTCTAATGGCTTTTGCGGCCCTGGGCCAACCCAAACTCGCTATCGACCGATGCGGTTTTTAGATGGTGAGGTACGTGCGCGAAGCGGCAAATCGGTCTCGCTACTCACGCTGCCGCTAGCGAGGGACCGATTTGAGTGCCGAAGGCCGCGCCTCCGTCGCTTCGCTCGAAGAGGGGCAAGCTTTTCTAGGCTCGCTGACGCTTCACCAAGAAAAGCTAAGCCAGCTTGGACGAGCGGCGGGTCGACTCGATATGTAGCGGGCTGTTATCTCCGCCGCAGTGGTTCAATCTGGCCCCAGCTTGCTCTATGACTTAACCAGACAAGGATGGGGAAACCGGATGAACCGCAGGGACATTCTGAAAGCCACGGGAGCCGTTATGATTTCAAGCCAGTTGCCGGCCCAGGCGGCGGCCTCAGGCAGTTGGGACCGC
Organism: Rhizomicrobium sp.; assembly: GCA_036270435.1. GTDB lineage: Bacteria > Pseudomonadota > Alphaproteobacteria > Micropepsales > Micropepsaceae > Rhizomicrobium. Next base: position 2,512 of record DATBCP010000128.1, read on the forward strand.
GCCAAGCTCGAGCAAGCCGCCAAGGCGATGGGGGACTGGATCGCCGATGGCCGGGTCCAGGGTGCCTCCATTTCGGTGACCCAGGGCGGGCGCCAGTTCGCGCGCAATTTCGGCACCGCCAGGGGGACGGAGCCGGTCTTCCTGCTGGCCTCCATCACCAAGCCGATGACGGCGGCGGCTGTGATGACCCTGGTGGATGCGGGCCAGCTTTCGCTGGATGACAGAGCGGTGAAATTCTTTCCCGCCTTCACCGGGGAGGGACGCGAGACCATCACCATCCGCCATCTGTTGACCCATACCGGCGGGCTGCCCGACATGCTGGCCGATGACGAGGGCTTGCGCGAACGTCATGCACCCTTGTCGGATTATCGTGAAGGCGCCTTGAAGGCGCCGCTGAAATTCGCCCCCGGCTCGAAATATTCCTATTCCAGCATGGGTATTCTGTTGTCGGCGGAAATCGCCCAGAAGATCACCGGCAAGCCCATCGCCGATCTGGTGGAAGACAGAGTGTTCAAGCCGTTGGGCATGCGCCGCACCGGCTATGGGTTGCGCGGCCGCGACAATGCCATGGCGGTGGCCAGCCAGGCCGCACCCGCCATGACCGAAGCGGGCAAGAAAAGCTGGGGCGACTGGAATTGGAACAGCAACTATTGGCGCAACCTTGGCGCTCCCTGGGGCGGCGCGCTCGGCTCGGCCGCCGACATCCACCGCTTCTACCGCGAATTCCTGGAACAGCGCGGCACCATCCTAAAACCCGCTACGGAACAGCTGATGATTACCAGTCAGAGCCCGCCCGGTGTGAAAGCGAGCGGGCTGGGCTTTGATCTGCCGCCCAGCGTCGGCGCACCGGCCTGCGGTCCGCGCACCTTCGGCCATAACGGCTCGACCGGCACCTTGTCCTGGGCCGATCCCGATAGCGGCACGATCTGTGTGGTGCTGACCACGCTGTATGAAGCGGCGGTGCGCCCGCATCCCACCCATCTGGTGTCGGAACTGGTGGCACAGGCGGTGGCGGCGAAGGCCTAACTTTGCCGCTTACTCAAGCCCCCGGCGTTCGCTTAGCTTTTCTTGGCGAGCAAATGCGAGCCTAGAAAAGCTTGCCCCAGCCGAGCATAGCGCGGCGCGCGAACCGCTTCTCACCCACTGGACCTGCTCACGCGCCTTCGGTGCGCCGAAGCTCACTTCTTAGTCTGCTTCGCCAGCAAATCGAGATACTCCTGCACCGCCGCGTGCGTGACCGGAAGCTTGTCGATATTGTCCCTCATCCATTGGCGGAAGTCGGCTTCGATTTCCGGCGTCCATTCCCGGTCAATCTGGCCGGCGGTGTATTTCTGCTCGCGCAGCCTTTGATGCCCAAACGTGTCGCGCAGGCGGGTGTGCTCGGACTCCTGCACCACTTTTTCCGCCAGCTGCGGCGGGATGAAGATCACCCCGCCGTCACGTCCCAGCACCACATCGCCGGGCATCACCGCGGCATGGCCGATCTTGGTGGGGCCGTTGATGGCCACCATGGTGGAATTCAGCGGCCGGCCTTCGTCGCCGATGCGGCCGAAATGATGGGAAGGATCGTAAGCCCGTACAAAGGCGATGAAGTTGGGCAGCTCCTTAAGCCCGTTGATATCGCGGATGGCGCCGTCATAGACGATGCCATTGCCGGAGCGGGCATAGATCGCGTTGCCGACATTGTCGCCGATGGAAGGGCCGTTGACCTTCAAGCCGAAGTGATCGCTGACATAGACATCGCGCTGTTGCAGCATGTCCACCGGCCAGGCGTTGGGGCCGCCTTTGCGGCCATCGACCTTACCGTCGGCTTCGATCACTCGTTGCAGGTCCAGCCGGCCGGGAATCCAGGTCGAAGTCAACGCCCTGCCGACCAGGATCTTGTCGGGATAGAGGGTGAACCAGCCGTCTTCATATTGCTGTTCATAGCCCTGGTTGCGCAAAGTCGCCCAGGCTTCCTCCAAGGTGACGTTTTTCATGCGGTCGAGAATGGCATCCGGCACTTTGGGGCGGCCATCCGCGAAACGCTCGCCTTTCCATTCCGGCGTGTCGTGGATCACTTCCTCGCGCGGCAGGAAGCCTTGATGCGCAAGCGCTGGTGTTGCAAATGCGAAGACGAATGCCGCCGCGCGAAGCCAGATTCTCATGAGTCTCTCCCCAAATCTGAGGGAAATAATCACCCGCCGGCGAGATGGCGCAAGCAAAATCGTTAGCGCTATCAGGGCCGCCATGCTTTAGTCGGCGCACCGTCACGGGAGGGCTTGATGGACCGCCGTTCTTTTCTGGGCACGGCATTTTACAGCGCGTTGCTGGCCGATGCGAAGGCCGCCGGAACCAGCCGCGCGCCGCGCTTGCGCATCCGTGAAGTGCGCGCCATCCGGTTACGAAACGGGTTCAACAGCCGCTTTGTACGCGTCTATACCGAGGAAGGCCTCACCGGCACCGGCGAATGCGTGGATTCCATCGGCACCGAATATATCGTCAACAACAACTTCCATGTGATGCTGAAAGGCCGCGATCCCTTGGACATCCAAGGCATTCTGGCGGACTTCTGGGGTTATCACAAAATCAATCTGGGCGGCGCGCCATCCGTGATGTTCGTGCATGGCCAGGGTGGTCCCTATCTCACGGCAGTCAGCGGTGTGGAGATGGCGTTGTGGGATTTGGCGGGCAAGGCGTTTGGCCTGCCCATCCATCACCTGATGGGCGGCAAGATGCGCGACCGGGTGCCGGTCTATCTGCATGCCGCCAATCCCGACATCGCCCGGAAGATATTGGCCGACACCAAGACAAGGGTGATCAAGGTCGGGCTGGACTATTCGGACGACAGCTGGTCGATCAAGAAGGGCTATGAGCCGACGCGGCCCTATCACCTGCACATGACCAACGACCAGGTGGATGATGTGGTCAATTTCTTTGCCGGGTTCCGCAAGGCGTTGGGAAAAGAGATCGAGATCGGGCTGGAATGCCATGCCCATTACGACACCGAGACCGGCATCCAGATCTGCAACCAGATCGAGCCCTATCGTCCGCTCTGGGTCGAGGAGCCGGTGCCCAGCGACAATGTCGAGTCCATGCTTCGCATCCGCAACAACACGCGCGTGCCCATCGCGGCGGGTGAGAATATCTATACCCGTTATGGCTTTCGCCCCTTCCTGGAGAAGCAGGCGCTTTCCGTCATCCAGCCCGATTTCACCAAGACCGGCGGGCTGTTCGAAGGCATGAAGATCGCCAATATGGCGGAGACTTATAACATACCGGTGGCGCCGCATGGGGTCTGCACGCCCTTGGGGACGCTCGCCATTGCCCATGTCTGCGGCGTGATTCCCAATCTGTTGGTGCAGGAATTCACTCAGTATCAGGAAAGGAGTTTCACCGAACTGTGCGATCCGGTGAAGCTGGACGCCGAAGGTTTTCTGTCGGTGCCTGATGCGCCGGGCATCGGCATTGGGCTGAATGAAGCGGCGGTAAAGGAACGGTTGGACCCGGAATTCAAGATGCTGTGACGCCCTTCTGCTGAACTCATGTCCGCCCCCGCCGGGCTTCCTTCGCATGGGCATGGCCCGCACCGATGGTTCGCAGCATCGCATCAGCCGCCGCATCTCCATCCCGTGCTTCGATGGCGTCCACGATGGTCGCATGCTGGGCGGCCGCGATGGCAAGCGTCCTGCGGCCGGCATAGGAGTTCATCGACAGCAAGCCGAACAGGGCGGTCGCAATCACCCCCGCAAAAGACCGGAAAAATGGATTTCCCGATGCCGCGCTTATGGCCAGATGGAAATGCAGATCCGCTTCAATGAAAGTGCGATGATTATCCACCGCATTCTCCATGGCGCGAATAAGGTCACGAAGATTCGCCAGGTCCTCACGGCTGCGGGCGCGCGCGGCGAGAGACGCGGCCGCCGGCTCAACAATGCGCCGCAGCTGGGTGAGGTGAACCAGGAATTCGGCGTCGAGGCCCAATCTCACCCGCCAATTCAGGAGATCGGCGTCGAACCAATTCCAATAGGCCGGGTCCTGGACGATCGTGCCAACGCCCATCCGCGTGACGACCAGCCCCTTGGCCATAAGCGTCTTGACGACTTCCCGCGTGACGACGCGGGAAACCCCATAGGTCTCGAACATTTCGTCGTCGCTGGGCATGCGGTCGCGCGGTTTGCGCTTGCCCGAAAGGATTTCGCTGCCCAACGCCGCTGCGATGTCGTCC
>DATBCP010000129.1:0-10089 GCA_036270435.1 Rhizomicrobium sp.
TTGGTCTTGCGCGCCGTTTCCTCGATGGAATGTTCGCGGGTGGCGCGCCCGGAATTGACGTCGATCGAGACCAAAGCTTCGGTCTGGTTGATGACGATATAGCCGCCGGATTTCAGGGTGACGGTGGGCGAGAACATCGAATCCAGCTGGGATTCGATATGCATGCGCTGGAACAGCGGCACGCTGTCCTTGTAATGATGGACATGCTTGGCATGGCTGGGCATCAGCATGCGCATGAAGTCCTTGGCGTTTCGGAAGCCCTGTTCGCCTTCCACCACGATGTCCTGCACGTCCTTGGTATAGAGGTCGCGGATCACGCGCTTGACCAGGTCGCCTTCCTCATAGACGCAGGCCGGCGCGTTGGAGGACAGGGTCTTTTCCCGGATCGTGTCCCACAATCGCAGCAGATAGTCATAGTCGCGCCGTATCTCCAGCTTGGTGCGGTTCTCGCCGGCAGTGCGAATGATCAGGCCCATGCCTTCGGGCAGGTCCAGGCCCTGCGCGGCGGATTTCAGGCGTTTGCGGTCGGCGGCATTGGTGATCTTGCGTGAGATGCCGCCACCGCGCGGGGTGTTGGGCATCAGCACGCAATAGCGTCCCGCCAGTGACAGATAGGTGGTGAGCGCGGCGCCCTTGTTGCCGCGTTCCTCCTTGACCACCTGCACCAGGATGATCTGGCGGCGCTTGATGACTTCCTGGATCTTGTAATGCCTGCGGCGCACCCACCTCTGGGAAGGACGCTGGGCCTGGAGCGCCTGGGCCTCGGGCCCGCCGTCCGGAACCGGTCCGGTGACACCTTCAACGCCTTCTTCCTGCGGCGCGTCCTCGCCAGAATTTGCGACGTCATCGGAAACCGAAACCGGCTCCATTTCGCCTTCATTTTCTTCGGCCGCTTCCGCGGCAGCGATGTCTGGATCGCCTTGATAGTCGGGCAGGGAGTCCTGGCCCGCTTCCGGCTTGCTGACCGCCAGTGCTTCTTCATGGCCGTTTTCAGCATCCCGGTCGGCGTGGTCATGGCCGACATGGTCATGTTCGGCCGGGGCGCCGCCCAGATGGACGAAGACTTCATCCGGCACCTCATCCGACACGTCGTCCTGGTCCTGGCCGTCTTCCTCGGATGAGATATCGCCACTTTCCTCGCTGTCGGGGGCGGCATCCAACGGCACCAGGGGCGCCATCTCGGCCTGCTCCTCGTCGCCATCGTTCTCTTCCTCGACCTCTTCTTCGGCTTCCGCATCGTCGGACGGCGTGCCGGTGATCTCAAAGCTTTCGATATCGTCTTCCTGGCGGCGACGGGCCTCGGCCTCCTGTTCGGCAAGCAGGGCCTGCCGGTCGGCCACGGGGATCTGGTAATAATCCGGATGGATTTCGGCAAAGGCCAGGAAGCCCTGGCGGTTGCCGCCATATTCCACAAAGGCGGCCTGCAACGACGGTTCAACCCGCGTCACCTTGGCAAGATAGATGTTTCCCTTGAGCGGCCGCTTGGAAGCGGCTTCGAAATCAAATTCTTCGACTTTGGAACCGTCGAGAACGACCACCCTGGTCTCTTCCGGGTGGCTGGAATCGATAAGCATGCGTTTGGTCATGGAAATCTCCGGCGCGCGCACAGCAGCGGCCGACGACACGAAGTGCGGCGGGCGGATAGGGGCGGCGCGAATTGTTGATGGAAGCCAGGCGCGCAAACCCATCCGTCAAAACGGCTGCAAGACCTAGCGGGTCTTGGGCCGGGACAGCGTCGGATGGAAGCGCAAATTTGACAGTCATTGGCACGTCGAGGCCTTGGAAGGCCAAAAGAGTTACCTGATGGGCCGTCGGGGCCCGCGTTTGTCGCGCGCGCGGTCGGGCCGGATCAGGGCGGCCGGGATGCCCTCGCGAGAATCGCGAAAGGCCCTGGCGAACACAGTTTTTGTAGGGTGCGCCCGAGGTTTCAACAAGCGATTAATGGGCTCATTTGGACGGGGCGGGCCCCGGTCGCGACAATTTCATGTAAAATCAATGGTTTAGATTAAGATCGCGACCAAAGCCGCAGCAAATTGTTACGCACGGCCTCCAGCCGGACGCGGTTGGACCAGTCCATCTTCAGTCCTTCAAGCGCCGCGACCTCGTTCAGCTCATAAAGTTGGGTCCGCAGGAATTCGTCCGGAATCAGGCTTTCGATGAAGGTGATGGAGACCAGCCGCTGGCCTCGGCGCACGGGGGTGACCTCATGCAGATGGGTGGAGGGATAGACAATCAAGCTGCCAGCCTCGCCTTTGATCACCGTCGGCTTGGTGCCGAGATAGATCACCAGTTCGCCCCCGTCATAGCTGGCGCGATCATTCAGCCAGACAGTCGCGGACAGGTCGGAACGGTGAACCTCATGGCCGAAACGCATATGCGAGACGTCGGCATGCACGCCATAGGTCATGCCCACCTCGTAGCGCGCCAAAAGCGGCGGCGCGACATGGCGGGGAAGGGCAAAATCCCGGAACGGCGCGGACCGCGCAAAAGCCTGTGCCACGATATTCGAGGATTCCGCATAAAGGGGATCGGTCTCACTGGCCTGGAGATTGTTCTTGGCCTTGTTGTGGGGATTGGAAATCCGCCCCTCCACGAACTGCACCCTCTGGCTGAGTTCGCGCAGCCGCGCCACCTCTTCGGGATTCAGAAAGTCTTTTAGTTCCAGAAACATCTAATGCCCCGCCGCTCATGGGAACAGTAGCAAAAGCAAAACTGTGAAACAAATGAGCGTGCTATTCTGGCGCAAGGTGATTCGGAGCCGGCCGGTTTTGTTTTTTGGGCGCGTCGTTGCGAGGTCCGTGACTGTTGCCGCGCTTTTTGCGGCGGCTGTCCTCAAGGCTGACGGTGCCGACGATGCCATCGGCCGGCTGATGCATGGCCAGGAAGAGCCTGCGAAAAATCTTCCCTTGGCGCCGTCAAAACCAGTGCCGCCGGCCGGCGCCGGTCCCAGCGTGGGAACCAAGCCGCAAGGCCCCTTGCCGATCGTCATGAGCGCACGCATCGGCGAACATCAGGACCGCACCCGGCTGGTGATCGAATTGTCCGATCCGGTGAATTTGCGGGCCTTTTCACTGGCCAATCCCGACCGCGTGGTCGTCGACATGCCGGAAGTGTCCTGGCGGTTGGGGGCGCCGCCGCGGCCGTCCGGCTTCGGCGCCGTCAAATCCTATCGCTATGGCCAGTTCCGGACCGGCAATTCGCGCATGGTGATCGATCTGAACCAGCCGGTCACTGTGTCGGACGCACTGGTGCTGCCGCCCTCCGCCGGCTTCGGCTATCGCGTGGTGATCGATCTTTTCCCCACCACCCGCCCCAAATTCGATGCCGAGGCGGGCTGGCCTGCCGACTTGAAGAAGCGTGAAAGCGATGCTGAAAAACTGGCGGCGATGATCGCCGCCCAGCAGGCACCGGCCGGCGGTGGCAAGAAGGTGATCGTGCTGGATCCCGGCCATGGCGGCCTTGATGCCGGAACCACCGGAGTCAACGGGCTGATGGAGAAAGACTTGGCGCTGGCGGAGGCGCTTAAATTGGCGCGGCTGTTGCGCAGCCGCGGTTATAGCGTGGTCATGACCCGCGACAACGACAGCTTCGTTCCCCTGCGCCAGCGTGTCGCCATCGCCCGCGGCAACAGGGCAGATCTCTTTATCGCCTTGCACGCCGATTCCAATCCCGATCCGGGAATCACGGGGACCTCCATCTACACGCTGAATGACGGGCGCTCGGACCGCGAGGCGTCGGCCCTGGCCAAGCGCGAAAACCAATCCGACATCATTGCCGGCGTGGACCTGTCGGGCGAAAACAACCCGGTGGCGCCGATCCTGATCAACCTGGCGCAGCGGGACACCCGCAACAGGTCATCGGAATTTGCCACCAATGCGCTCAAATCCCTGGGCCAGGTGACCGACCTGTTGGCCCGCAGCCCCCATCGTTCCGCTTCGCTGGCGGTACTGGTCGCCCCGGACGTTCCCGCCGTCCTGATCGAGCTGGGCTATCTTTCCAACAGCGGCGATGCCGCCCAAATGAACAGCGACTCCTGGCGCGCCAAGGTGGCCCAAGCCATTGCCGATGCCGTGGATGCCCAATTTGCGCGGGTTCCCGCCCAGGTGGCCAGATGACCCTTTTGCTAAGGTACAAACCAGGACTGGCAAGCGCCGCGCGGCATCTCTAAAATAGCGGTTCCCATGCAGGATTTCCTTTCCCGTTTTTTGCGATGGCTCGGGCTGGCGGCGGCGGCGCTGCTGGTGGTTGCGATCGGCTTTGCCGCTTTCTGGCTGGTCACCCTGACCCGCGACCTGCCCAGCGTGGAGACCCTGAAGGATTACGAGCCTCCCATCACCACCCGGGTTTATGCCGGCAACGGCACCGTGCTGGGCGAGTTCGCGCATGAGCGGCGCATTTTCGTGCCGGCCGCCTTCATACCCAAGCTGGTGAAGGAGGCCTTCACCAGCGCCGAGGACCGCAACTTCTACAGCCATCCAGGCATCGATCCGTCCGGAATCCTGCGCGCCGCGATCAAGGATGTGGGCCTGGTGCTGGAAGGGCGCCGTCCGCAAGGCGCCTCCACCATCACCCAGCAAGTGGCGCGGGGCTTCCTGCTGAATTCGGACTTGAAGATGGCGCGCAAGGTGCGCGAGGCGATCCTGGCCATCCGCATCGACGCCACATATCCGAAAGAAAAAATTCTCGAACTGTACCTGAACGAAATCAATCTCGGCCAAAACAGTTACGGCGTCGGCGCGGCGGCCTTGAACTATTTCGGCAAGTCGCTGGATGAGTTGACCATCTCCGACGTCGCGTTCCTGGCGGCCCTGCCCAAGTCGCCCGCCCATTACGATCCGCGCTTCCATCACGATGCGGCCCTGGACCGCCGCAACTGGGTGATCGGTCAGATGCGGGAAAACAACTACATCACCGACGAGCAGACCAAAGCCGCCAGGGCCGAGCCGCTGGTGACCCAGACCCGCGCGCTGGGCAGCCAGGCCGCCGACGTGGACTATTACGTCGAGGAAGTGCGCCGGCTGCTCTACAAGCGCTATGGCGGCGAGGGCCTTTACGACCGCGGACTGCAAGTGCGCGCTTCGCTTGATACGAGACTGCAGAATTATGCCGTCAGCGCGCTGCGCACCGGGCTGGTGCGTTATGACCGCCGCCATGGCTGGCGGGGCGCCAAGCTGCATGTCGACCTGGCCAACTGGAAGGAAAACCTGGCCAAGCTTGCCTCCGATCCCAACCACCAGTCGGGCATCGAGACGTGGCGACTGGCGGTGGCGCTGGCCTATGACGGCAAGAATGTTCAGATCGGACTCGCCGATGGCACCACCGGCCAAATCACCTATGACGGCTACAAGTGGGCAAACCGGCAGCTGCCTGGCGCGGTTTGGGGACCTCGGCCCACCACGCCGCAGGAAGTGGTCAAGCCCGGTGATGCTTTCTTTGTCGAGCCGATGCCGGCGCCGGGCAAGCCGGGAGAATATGGCTTGCGCCAGGTGCCGGAGGTCAACGGCGCAATTGTGGTGATGGACCCGCACACCGGGCGTGTGCTGGCCATGTCGGGCGGTTTTTCCTATGCCTCATCCCAATTTGACCGTGCCATGCAGGCGCAACGCCAACCGGGTTCTTCCTTCAAGCCCTTTGTCTATGCCACCGCGCTGGACAATGGCTACACGCCGGTGAGCAAGGTGCTGGATGCGCCTTTCGAGCTGGACCAGGGTCCCGGTCTTGGTATCTGGCGGCCGGAAAATTTCGAGAAGGGCGAGTATCTGGGCGACACCACGCTGCGCCGCGGCCTGGAACTGTCGCGCAACCTGATGACCGTGCGGTTGGCGAACGATCTGGGCATGAACCAGGTGGTCAAACTGCCGATCCGTTTCGGCGTCTATGACAAGCTTCCGACCCTGCTGGCCAACTCGCTGGGTTCTTATGAAACGACCCTGATGCGCATGGTCACCGGCTATTCTGAATTCGCCAATGGCGGCAAGAAAATCAGCTTCTCGCTGGTGGATCGCATCCAGGACCGCAATGGCAAGACGATCTGGCGGCATGACGAGCGCAAATGCGACGGCTGCAACGATACCGACTGGCACGGCCAGGAAGAGCCGCTTTTGGCCGACACGCGCGAGCAGATCATCGATCCCCGCACCGCCTATCAGATCGTCTCCATGCTGGAAGGCGTGGTCCAACGCGGCACCGCCGCCTATTCGGTCGGCGCGCAGATCAACAAGCCGTTGGCCGGCAAGACCGGCACCTCCCAGGATGCCCAGTCCGTTTGGTTCATCGGCTTTTCGCCCGATCTCGCCGCCGGCGTTTATGTCGGCTTTGACAATCCGCGCACCCTGGGGCCGAAAGAGCAGGGCGCGACGGTGGCGGCACCGATCTTCCGCGACTTTATGAAGGAGGCGCTGAAAGATGCGCCGCCCACGCCTTTCCGCGTGGCGCCCGGCATCGAGGAAGTGGCGATCGATTGGAAAAGCGGCAGTCCGGTGCCCCCAGGCACGCCCGGCGCGATCATGGAAGCCTTCAAGGCGGGCACCGCTCCGGGAGAGGCCAATGCGCCGGCGCCGGAGGAAAATGCGGCGCCGGGAACGGCTTCCAACAATCCAAATCCTGCGCCGCCCTCATCGGTTAGCGAGGGCACTGGGGGACTATATTAGAGCCTGATTTTCTGGTGTGGAAGCGCCTGCGCCGCAGGGATTTTGCGATGTGGGCAGGAGAAGGGCGAAGGCCGTATCGGGGAATACGGACGAGCCCTTCGACGAATCCACGACGCAAAAGACCGCGGCCTTTCAGGTTGCCGTCCGGCGGACACCCGCGGCGTCGCAAGGCTCGACCGATGGCCCCGCATCACTCTTCGCCGTCCATACGCTGTCGCTATGGACCCTGGCGGATCGCCTCGCCGGACGGCAACGCCGGCTGCTTCCGCACCAGAAAATCAGGCTCCATGCATGGACATTGACAGCGGTCTGCCTTAAGCCCCCTTTTTCTTCGAAGCATTCTGGCCATGCGACCTGAAATCACCCGCGCCGTCGATGATATCCAGCAGGCCGTAGCCCTGCTGAGGAGGCATCTTTGACTGGGATCACGCCAATCGCCGCCTGGACGAACTGAACGCCAAGGCCGAAGACCCGTCCCTCTGGAACGATCCCACGACCGCGCAAAAACTGATGCGCGAGCGCCAGAAGCTGGACACGTCGCTGACCCAAGTCACCAAATTGACCAACGAACTCCACGATGCCACGGCGTTGATCGAAATGGCCGAGGCCGAGAACGACGCCGGCATGGTGACGGATGCGGAAAATTCGATCCTGGCGCTCAACAAGCGCGCCGAACAGATGCGGCTGGAATCCATGCTATCGGGCGAGGCCGACGGTAACGACAGCTACCTGGAAATTCATGCCGGCGCCGGCGGCACCGAAAGCCAGGACTGGGCCTCGATGCTGCTGCGCATGTACATGCGCTGGGCGGAGCGGCATGATTATAAGCTGCAGCTGATCGAGGAAAGCGAAGGCGAGGCGGCGGGCATCAAGTCCACCACCCTGCTGGTGAAAGGTCCCAATGCCTATGGCTGGCTCAAGACCGAAGCCGGCGTGCATCGGTTGGTGCGCATTTCGCCTTTCGACTCCAATGCGCGGCGGCATACCTCTTTCTCCAGCGTGACCGTCTATCCGGTGATCGACCAATCCATCGAGATAGACATTCCGGAAAAGGAGGTGCGGATCGATGTCTATCGCGCCTCCGGCGCCGGCGGTCAGCATGTCAACAAGACCGAAAGCGCGGTGCGCATCACGCATCTGCCCACCGGCATCGCGGTGGCCAGCCAGTCCGAGCGCAGCCAGCACCAGAATCGCGCCATCTGCTGGGACATGCTCAAATCCAAGCTTTACGAGATCGAGCTGGAAAAGAAGAAGGCCGAGACCGGCGCCTTTGTCGGCGAGAAATCCGATATTGGCTGGGGACACCAGATCCGTTCCTATGTCCTGCAGCCCTATCAGCTGGTCAAGGACCTGCGCACTGGCGTGGAAAGCCGAACGCCTTCGGATGTGCTGGACGGCGATCTTGATCCCTTCATGGCGGCGGCGCTCGCGCAGGAGGTCGGAGGTAAACCCCGCGAGAAAGTCGAAGACCTTGAATGAGGCTATTTTTAATGGTCGCGCAGCGCAGGCGCTGCCGCTCCCTGGCGGCAAACCCCGCGAAAAAGTCGAAGATATTGAATAAATGACGCTGCCGAAACCGCGCCAGGCCGGAAGGGCTATTCTGCGCGACGATGCGGGCCGTGTGCTGCTCATCCATTTCGTGCTGCCCAACATGACGTTCTGGGCGACGCCGGGCGGGGGGATGGAGCCGGGCGAGACTCCGTTGGCGGCGGCGATCCGGGAGTTGCGCGAAGAATTGGGGATCGAGGTCAGCCTGCAAGGCCCCGTGCACAAGGCTGTCGGCATTTTCGAGTTTGAAGGCGTGCTGATCGAAAATACCGATCACTTTTTCTACGGCAAGTGGAACGGAACACCGCGGTTGATCGGGGCCACGGAATCCGAAAGCGCGGCGCTGACGCATGCGCGCTGGTGGACCATTGATGAGATAGAGAAGACCCGGCAACCAGTATTTCCGCGTGACTTGGCGGACGTTCTGCGCCGATTGGACTGACGCGCTTAGCTCGCCGCTACAGGACTGAGCGGCGCGAACAGGCCCACCGTGCCGGCATCGGCACCGCCGGACGCGGGTTGGCGGCTCTCGCCAGTCGTTCCATTGCCAAGCGGATTGTCGCTGTGGCGGCAATTGCCTTCAAAAAAGGCGCCCGCTTCCACAGCCAGGGCCTCATGCAGAATGTCGCCTTCGACATGGCTGGTGGCCGCCAGCAGCAGCTTGCGGGCATGGATGCGGCCGACCACCTTGCCGCGGATGGTGACGTCTTCGGCAAAGATTTCGCCGTGAATTTCCGCCTTCTCGCCGATCACCAGGCCGATGCTGCGGACATCGCCTTCGACCCGTCCGTCGATCTGTACATCGCCGGCGGAACTCATCCCCCCCTGGATGGCCATGTCGCCGCTGATAATGGAGGGCGCGGAGGAGGCGCGTATGCGCTTGGGTTGAGCCGGGCCGGCTGTCATTGCCGGCTGGGTGTCTTTGTTTTTGCTAGAGAACATGGCGACCGGCCTCGATGAAGTTGTTGGGGTTCTTCACGCTATTGTCGTACCAGACCTCGTAATGGACATGGGATCCGGTGCTGCGTCCGGTGGAGCCCACCCGGCCCAGGCCGGCGCCTTTGTCGATCCGGGACCCCACCCGGACGCTGACCGCGGACAGATGCGCATAGCGTGTGCGAATGCCGTAGCCGTGATCGATTTCCACCATATTGCCGTAACCGCCGCGATAGCCGGCGAATACGACCACGCCCGGCGCCGTGGCATGCACCACGCTGCCCCAGGGACCGGCAAAGTCGATACCGGGATGGAAGGCATAACGTCCGGTAAAGGGATCGACCCGGGCGCCGAAGCCGCTGGACTTGTCAAAACTTGCGGTCGAGACAGGCGCGGCCAGTGGCAAATGATCCAAGGCCGCTGACAGGCCATTCAACTGGTCCAGCACCGCGGCGGCATTGAGATAGGCGTGGGCGAAGTTGGGATCGGAAATCCCTTCCACCCGCACCTGGTCCAGGGGAATCTCCGGACCGCCCATGCCCTGGGCCCCAGCGATCTTGCGGGCAAAGGCATCGGGATTGATTCCGGTCTGGCGCACCAGGTCGCGCAAATTGCCCACGCTCTGGTCCAGCGCGCCTTCCGTCCGGGTCATCAGCAGGTTTTCAGACCTGCCGATGCCTTCGACCCGCGCGGTCTGTTCCACCAGTCTGTGCAGGCCCGGATGCTGGGCATAGGCCCGGGTCAGGTCGCGCACGGGGGCGGGAAAGAGGCGGTCGCGCAGCAACTGGGGCAGGGCGACGAGGTGGCGGAAGCTGTTCTCCAACAGGCCGGACTTGACTGGGGCCGCGGTGCGCGGCTGGGGCTGGGCAGGTCCCGGCAGAACTGTCAGCGCGGATGACGCGGCGTCATTGGGCACCAGAGCGGGAGCGGATGAATCCACGTCCAGGGGCGTGGT
>DATBCP010000130.1:0-4729 GCA_036270435.1 Rhizomicrobium sp.
TCAAGAAGCGTCCGGTGGTGCGGTCGGTCAGCCTGAACGTCAAGCGCGGCGAAGTGGTGGGCCTGCTGGGTCCCAATGGCGCCGGCAAGACCACCTGTTTCTACATGATTTCCGGCCTCATCCATGCCGACACCGGCAGCATCGAGGTCGATGGCCATGACGTCACCAGCCTGCCCATGTATCGCCGCGCCCGCATGGGCATCGGCTATCTGCCGCAGGAAGCCTCGATCTTCCGCGGCCTGACCGCCGAACAGAATATCCGCGCCACCGCCGAACTGCTGGAGCCCGATGGTGCCAGGCTGGAAGCCAAGGTCGAGGCGCTGCTGGCGGAATTCGGCATCACCCATATCCGCAACACGCCCTCGGTGGCGCTGTCCGGCGGCGAACGCCGGCGGGTCGAGATTGCCCGCTGCCTGGCGACGCACCCCTCCTACATTCTTCTCGACGAACCCTTCGCCGGCATCGATCCCATTGCGGTGGGCGAAATCCGCGACCTGGTCAAGCATCTCAAGGATCGCGGTATCGGCGTGCTGATCACCGATCACAATGTGCGCGACGCGCTGGATGTGATCGACCGCGCCTACATTCTTCATGACGGCCGGGTGCTGAAGGAAGGCACTCCCACCGAGATCGTCAGCGACCGTGACGTGCGGCGCGTCTATCTCGGAGAGAAATTCTCTCTATAGGGTGCCATGGCTGGGGTCGGTCCAAGATTAGAACTGCGCCAGGGCCAGTCCCTGGTCATGACCCCGCAATTGCAGCAGGCGATCAAGCTGCTGCAACTGTCGAATATCGAGCTGGCCGAATATTGCGAAGCCGAGTTGGAAAAAAATCCTTTGCTGGAGCGCGACGACCGCGAAGCCCAGCCGGTCAGCGACGCCCCGGAAGGCGCCGCGGAAGTGCCGGCCGCCAGCGAGCGGGCCGATGAAGCGCTCCATCGCGACGACTTCTCCAAGACTTCGGACATGGACGAGGCGGCGCGCGATAACATGTATGACGCCGCCGAGCCGCGCAAACAGGCGGACACGCCCTTGTCTGGCTCCCTGACCGACTGGACCACCGTCAAGTCCGGCAACAGCTATGACGGCGAAGACGGGCTGGAATCCTCGGTCGCCGCGGATGCCTCGCTCAAGGGCCATCTGGAGAGCCAGCTCTCGATCGCGGCCCTTTTGCCGGAAGACCGCATGATCCTGCTGGCCTTGATCGATGCGGTGGACGAGACCGGTTATATCCGCAGTGACTTGATGGAAATCGCCAACCGGCTGGGTTGCGAAATCGAGGATATACAAGCGGTCCTGGGCGTGTTGCAGGGCTTTGATCCCGTGGGCGTGGGCGCGCGCGACCTGGCGGAATGCCTGAGCCTGCAACTCAAGGCCAGGGACCGGTTGGATCCCGCCATGCAGGCGCTGCTCACGCGGCTGGACCTGGTGGCGCGCCGCGACATGGCGCAGCTCACCGCATTGTGCGGCGTCGACGCCGAAGACATTTCCGACATGATTGCCGAGATCCGCCAGCTCAATCCCAAGCCGGGCCTGGCTTTCGGATCCGAGCCGGTGACACCGGTGGTGCCCGATGTTTTCGTCCGCGAAGGGCCGGACGGCAGCTGGTCGGTCGAGCTCAACAGCGATACGCTGCCGCGGCTGCTGGTCAACAATCAGTATTTCGGCAGGGTTTCGAAGAACAATCGCGACAAGGACTGCAAGAACTATCTGGCCGACTGCCTCAACAGCGCCAACTGGCTGGTGAAGAGCCTCGACCAGCGCGCCAAGACCATCCTGAAAGTGGCCAGCGAAATCGTGCGTCACCAGGACGCGTT
Source organism: Rhizomicrobium sp. (assembly GCA_036270435.1). Taxonomy (GTDB): domain Bacteria; phylum Pseudomonadota; class Alphaproteobacteria; order Micropepsales; family Micropepsaceae; genus Rhizomicrobium. The sequence goes on from DATBCP010000130.1 coordinate 1,817, forward strand.
CCTCACCCATGGCGTGCGCCATTTGCGCCCCTTGAACCTGCGCACCATCGCCGACGCCATCTCGATGCACGAATCCACGGTCAGCCGGGTGACGTCCAGCAAATACATCGCTACCCCGCGCGGGCTGTTCGAGCTGAAATATTTCTTCACCGCCTCCATCCAATCGACCGACGGCGCAGAATCGCACAGCGCCGAAGCGGTGCGGGACCGCATCCGCGAGATGATCGAAAATGAGGAGCCGCGGGAAATCCTGTCCGACGATCGTATCGTGTCGCTGTTGACCGCGGACGGCGTGAACATTGCGCGCCGCACCGTGGCCAAATATCGCGAGGCCTTGCGCATCCCCTCATCGGTCGAGCGCCGCCGCCTGAAGGCGGGGGAAGCCCGTTCCCAAGCCGCCCGCTGACGCCAATCTGGGCATTTTAGTCAAGATTGACTTTGCCGGGGACCCGGCCTATGAACCCGCCCGCTTTCGGGCAGGCCTCTGGATGGGGCCGGAGCTTTCCGTTGCTCGCACCTCACCGGGATACTTGATGAATATCGCCGATCTGCTCGCGCCTGACGCCGTCATTCCAGGCCTGAAAGTGCAGTCCAAGAAACAATTGTTGCAGGACCTGGCGGCGCGCGCGCATGCTTTGACCCGGCTTTCGGAACGCCGCATTTTTGAAACCCTGGTGGAACGCGAGCGGCTGGGAACAACGGGCGTGGGCGCCGGCATCGCCATTCCACATGGCCGCATGGCGGAGGCCAAAACCATCACCGGGATTTTCGCCCGGCTGGAAAACGGGATCGATTATGAGGCGGTGGACAGCCAGCCGGTCGACTTGGTGTTCATGTTGCTGGCGCCGGAGAATGCCGGTGCCGATCATTTGAAGGCGCTGGCGCGTGTGTCACGCCTTTTGCGCGACAAGGCGATTTGCGAAAAGCTGCGCGCCGCGAGATCCCCGGAAGCGCTGTACTCGATACTGACCGGCGACAAGAACGGCGCAGCCACCGCGGCCTAAGGCGCGGTTCTTTTGCGTCCCGGGTTCGTCGCGCCTGCTGTGAGCCGCGGCGCGCGGAGCACATGAGCAGGTCCGGTGGACCTGCGAGAGCGGCGAACGCCGCGCATGCTCACTACCGCTCGCATAGGGCAAGCTTTTCTAAGCTCGTTTTACTCGCTAAGAAAAGCTAAGCCAGCTTGGGCGAGCGGCCGGACCACAAGCTCGGGTCTGCGACGCTCCTGCCCAGGCCGCAAAACTCCTCGCTTATTTGAGCAAGGTGACTTTCTTGACGATGATGGGGGTAACTGGCGCCTGACCGGGCATCGGTCCATTGTCGCCGGTCGGCACCTGGCCGATGGCGTCAACCACATCCATGCCGGAAGTCACCTCGCCGAACACGGCATAGCCGGTCGTGTTGCCCGGATCGTCCGCCTTGTGATCCAGCGGCGTGTTGTCCGCCAGGTTGATATAGAATTCCGCGGTGGCGCTGTCGGGCGCGTCGGCGCGGCCCAGGGCCACCGTGCCGCGCAGGTTGGAGAGGCCATTATTGGCTTCCAGCGGCACCCCGCCCGGATGCACGCCGCGCCCCTTTCCGTTGGCATCGAAGCTGCCCATCTGGATCACGAAGCCTTTGGCGACCCGATAGAAGGCGGTGTTGTCGTAATGCTTCTCTCTCACATAGCGCACGACATTGGCGACGCTTTTGGGCGCGCGCTCCGAATCCAGCTGCAGGGTGATGTCGCCCATGGAGGTGGAGATCAGAATCTTCGGACCCATCATGGGCGGATTGCCAGGGGCCTGCGTCACGGCTTGGGGGACAGGGGGCGTTTGCGCTGGAGGCGCGCCATTGGCGTCGGCCGGCGGCGGCTGGTCCTGGGCGAAGGCCGGAGCGGCCATAAGGAAGGTGAGGACCAAAGCGGGAAAGGTCTTTCGCATGGCCGCTCTTTTAGCGGAACACAACCCAAACAAAAAGCCGCGGGATGACCCACGGCTTTCTGTTTTCCTTTTGTCCGTTGCCCTAGTGGAGGCTTACGGGGGTCAGTTGATTCTGCACGGCCGCGCCATAGGCGCTGGCATAGCCATCGGTGAAGCCCAGCACGCTGCCATCTTCAGCATGCAGCACATACAGCTTCATGCCGTCGGGCAGATCAATGTTGGCGGGAATAAGGCCGAGGCGGTGTGCCTCTTCGCTGTCCGTGGGCTTAATATACGTCAGCCGGCCCGGTACGAACTGCTGGTCCTCGATATCGTCGCTGTCAAATCTGTCCGTCATGATGTGCCTCCAGTCCTGATTTCCACTACCCGCACGCTGGGCTGGACCTGCTTGCGGGCCAAATCGATCTTGAGCAATCCGTTTTCCAACGCAGCAGCGGTGACTTCGATGCCATCCGCCAGTACGAAGCTGCGCAAAAATTGTCGCGCTGCAATGCCGCGATGAAGGAACGTTTTGCCATTTGGTTCCGCTTGGCGCCCGCGAACCACCAACTGGCGGTCCTCTTCGGTGACGCTGAGCTCATCTTTCGAGAAGCCCGCCACCGCGAGCGTGATGCGGATGCCGGTCTCGTCCAGTGCTTCGATATTGTAGGGCGGATAGGAGTCGCCGGCGGTACGCGCGGTGCGCTCCAAAAGCCTTTCCAGATGCTCGAAGCCCAGAAGATACGGGCTTCCAAATGTCGTATGCCTGTTCATGTCCAGCCCTCCTTTGAGCGGCTGTCCGGCTCCCACGATGGGCCGCCGGTAGAATCTAGATAGGGTGCGGGAACAGGCGTTCAAGGTGTGTTCCGGGAGGTCTGACAACCGCTGATTGCAGGGTTCCTGCGATTGAACCCGGACCCGCAGGGGGGCACAAGAGACCCATGCTGGTCATCCTGGACGACGGCCCTCGCCGGGTCTTTTCTGCCCCTTTCGAGACCATATGGGCTGACAGCCC
>DATBCP010000131.1:0-2176 GCA_036270435.1 Rhizomicrobium sp.
GCATGAATAACCTGGTGCAGAAGCTTATGCTTGGCTGCTCGGCCTCAGCCATGGTCACCCTCTTGGTCCATAGCGCGCAGGCGCAGCAATCGACCGAGCCCAATGTGGAATCGGTGACTGTCAGCGGTTCGCGCATTTCGATCGGCGGTTTCCAGGCCCCAACCCCCGTGACGGTGGTGGACACGGAAAAGTTGGAAAGCAACGCCTACGCCAATATCGCCGACGATGTGCGGCAACTGCCCCAGGTCAACTCCCCGCCCGCTTCCTACGGCCTCTCGCAGGGCGCGGCCTCTCCGGGCAATGCGGGCGCAAACAACGTCAATCTGCGCAATCTCGGCCTCAACCGCACCTTGGTCCTGTTCGACGGCCAGCGCATCGTGAATTACAACCTGACCGGCGGCGTGGACCTCACCACCTTGCCCCAGGCAGTCGTCCAGCGCGTGGAGGTGGTCACCGGCGGCGCTTCGGCCGCCTGGGGCTCCGACGCGGTGGCCGGTGTGGTCAATTTCATCCTCGACAAGAATTTTGTCGGCTTCAAGGGCCGCATCCAGGGCGGCGAGACCACGAATTCTGTCGTGCGTTCGCTTTCCGCCCAGGCGATGTGGGGCCAGAATTTCGCGGGCGATAAAGGCCATATCGAGATAGCGGGCGAATACAATAATCGTCCCGACACCGCCCTGCTGATCGAGCAGAAATGGTATCGCGGTTCCTACCTGGTCGCGAACCCGAACTTCACCGCCGCCTCCGCCAGCACCTCCAATCCCCAATTCGTCATTGCCGACCATGTCGGTCTGGCAAATTCGACGCAGGGGGGCTTGGTCACCTCCAGCCCGGCAGCGAACTCCTGTATTTCTGGGATCACAGGTGGCAATTGTACGGCGACGACAGCCAATCCCATCGTAAATACGCCTGCCCAAAATCTTGCCGGCAATATCGCCTATCTTCAGTCGCTGGGCTTCACCAATGTGGGCACCAATCCGGGCGCCGCAAATCTGTTCCGGGGCATTCGTTTTGTCCAAGGCGGCCAGGTGCAACAGGTGGATTTCGGCAATGTCACCGCTGGCGCGCTCTCTAATGGCGGTTCGCTGACCGACCGGGACAGTGAGGCGCCCTGGCAGACGCTGGGCAACCCCAACAAGACCTACAGCCTGTTCCTGCATGGTTCGTATCAACTGACGGATACGATCAAGGCCTCCCTGCAGATGAATTACGGCTATTTCACCGGTAGGGGCGATGCCCAGTCCTTCCAGCAGCTCAGCATGAATATCAAGGCGGACAATGCCTTCCTCCCGGCCTCGGTGTCGCAAGCGATGGTTGCGGCCGGCGTTCCGGTCCTAGTCGCCGGCACGCTGAATGGCAACAATTTCAACAACAATACCGTCACCGGCGAGAATTATACCCGGCAGGCCGCTGGTGCGCTGGCGCCGGCGACAACCTATAACCGCCGTCAGCTGATCCGCGGCGTCTTCACCCTGGATGGCGCGTTGGGCTCCGACTGGCTTTGGAACGCCTACATCTCGCATTCCCAGACTCGCTTTTCGGCCCGCACCAACGGCGTGCCGGTCATCGCCAATCTGACCGCCGCCCAGGACGCCGTCGTCGTCACCAATGCCAATCGCGGCAATTCCAGTCTTGCTTTGGGCAGCATCGTCTGCCGTTCGTCGCTGCCCGGCCAGCCGGCTGTCACGGTCGGCAAGGTGACGGCGGCGCCGGGTTGCGTTCCCGTGGATGCCATCGGCGAGGGTGTCGCCAGCGCGGCGGGTATCCGCTATGCGACCGGCAACAACCAGGACTTCGAGAATATGACGCTCACCATGGATGTGTTCGAAGCGTCCATGCAAGGCAAGTTGCCCTGGTCGCTGGGCGCCGGCGACATCACTATGGCGTTCGGCTTCCATTACCGCAAGGAAGCCGGCAAGAATGTCGCCACCACGACTGGCGACAATGGCGGCTATTCGGTGGCCAACTACGCCAACTTCCCCTCTTCCAACATCAATGTGAGAGAGGGCTTCATGGAAGTGAACGTCCCGGTGTTGAAGGACACCTTCGTGCAGTCCCTGGATCTCAATGCCGCGGGGCGCGCGACCGACTATTCCACCTCCGGGGGCGTCCAGACCTGGAAGCTGGGCTTTATCAGCCAGATCAACGACGACATCAGGCTGCGCTCGGTCTGGTC
>DATBCP010000132.1:0-3509 GCA_036270435.1 Rhizomicrobium sp.
AAAGTCTATTGCGCGGAGAATGAACAAGAAGCGGCGAAGCTGGCCGGCGGTAAAACGCTAACGCGCGACGAAGACGTACTCGACACCTGGTTCTCGTCTGCGCTGTGGCCTTTCTCGACCCTGGGCTGGCCGGACCAGACGCAGGAGTTGGAACGCTATTACCCCACCAGCGTGCTGGTGACGGCATTCGATATCATCTTCTTCTGGGTCGCCCGCATGATGATGATGGGCACCCATTTCATGGGCAAGGTGCCGTTCAAGACGGTGTTGATTCACAATCGCGTGCTGGACGAGCAGGGCGCGAAAATGTCCAAGACCAAGGGCAATGTGGTCGATCCCATCACCCTGATCGATGACTTCGGGGCGGATGCGTTGCGCTTCACCCTGGCGCAGGCGGCAGGCCAGAACCGCGACATGCGGGTGGGACCGACACGGGTCGAGGCGGGGCGAAACTTCGCCACCAAGCTGTGGAACACTTCGCGCTTCTGCGAAATGAATGGCTGTGTCACGGTGCCGGGCTTCGACCCCCACAGCGCGAAGGATGTCGTCAATAAGTGGATCGTTTCGGAAACCTGGCTTGCGGTGTTGGATGTTACCCAAGCTATCGAAGCCTTGCGCTTCAACGATGCCGCCAATGCTGCCTATCACTTCGTCTACGATATTTTCTGTGATTGGTATGTCGAGATCACCAAACCCATCATTCAGGGCAAAGATGAGGGTGTGAAAGCGGAGACACGGGCTACAACGGCTTGGGCACGCGATCAGATTCTCAAGCTACTCCATCCTTTCATGCCGTTCATTACGGAGGAGCTTTGGGAGAAAACCGCCCAAACACCGCGAGAGAGTCTGCTGGTTGTTGCTGATTGGCCACGGTACGAGCAAATGGCAGGAGCCGATGTTGTCAGTGCGGAAATGAACTGGGTGATCGAGCTGGTCCAAGGGGTACGTTCGGTGCGCGCCGAAATGAATGTGCCAGCCGCCGCAAAGATTCCCTTGGTGATGACGGGAGCCTCAGAAATTTCCGCTCGCCGCCTGGCCAAGCATATCGATGTAATCGCGACTTTGGCGCGCCTGTCGAGCGCTGAAGCAGCTCCAACCATACCCACGGGCTCGGCTCAGTTTGTGCTGGAAGAAGCTGTTGTTGCCTTGCCGCTGGGCGATGTCATCGATTTTGCCAAGGAACGGGCACGGTTGGAGAAAGACCTCAAAAAGACCCAGGACGAGATCGCCCGCTTCGACGCCAAACTGTCCAACGAGCAATTTGTCGCCAAAGCCCCGGAAGATGTCTTGACGGAACAACGGGGAAAGCGGGCCGAAGCCCAGGCCCTGGCGGCGCGGCTGACGGACGCGATTGGCCGGTTGTCGCAGTAGCCTGGCGGACAGTTGCAGAACCGGCCGGGGCTTCCTAATTGTTAGACCGCTATCGAATCGACGAGGTTCCATGCCCACCCTGTTCGATCCCCTGAAACTGGGCGCGATCCAGCTCCCCAACCGCATCCTGATGGCGCCTTTGACCCGCAGCCGGGCCACGCCCGATGCCCGCATCCCGACCTTGTTGCAGCAGGACTATTACGTGCAGCGGGCCGATGCCGGCCTGATTTTTTCCGAGGCGACCTCGGTGACGCCCATGGGCGTCGGCTATGCCGCCACGCCGGGCATCTGGTCGGACGAGCAGACCCAAGGCTGGAGGAAAATCACGGACGCCGTGCATCGTGCGGGCGGGCGGATGGTCTTGCAGCTCTGGCATGTGGGACGGGTTTCCGATCCCATCTTTCTGAATGACGCCTTGCCGGAAGCACCCAGCGCCGTGCGGCCGAAGGGTTTTGTCTCCCTGGTGCGGCCGCAAAGGGAATTCGTCACCCCGCGTGCTCTGGAGCTGGAAGAAATTCCCGGCATCATCGCCGCTTTCCGGCGTGGCGCCGAAAACGCCAAGAAGGCCGGCTTTGACGGCGTGCACATCCATGGCGCCAACGGCTATCTGCTGGATCAGTTTCTTCAGGATTCCACCAACCGCCGCGCTGACGCCTATGGCGGGCCGGTTGAGAATCGCGCGCGGTTGATGCTGGAAGTCGCGGATGCCTGCATTGATGTCTGGGGCGCGGACCGCGTCGGCATGCATCTGGCGCCGCGCATGGACAGCCATGACATGGGCGATAGCGACCGCCTGGGCACCTTCACCTATGTCGCGCGCCAATTGGGAAGACGCGGCTTGGGATGGATCCATGCCCGTGAGGCCCAGATCGGGCCCGAGACGCAGCTGGTCGACAGCCAGGGCCGTCCGCGCGAAATCCAGAATCGGGAAAGCATCGGACCCGCGATCAAGAAGGCTTTCGGCGGAGCCTTCATCGCCAATGAAGGCTTCACACGGGAAAGTGCGCAGCGCGCGCTTGACGAGGGCAAAGCCGATGCGGTGGCGTTCGGGAAACTGTTCATCGCCAATCCCGACCTGGTCGAGCGATTCGCAAAACATGCGCCGCTGAACAATTGGGATAGCGCCACTTTCTATATGGGCGGCGAAAAAGGGTATGTCGATTATCCGGCGCTGCAATCTGACCTTGCAAGCGCCGCAATCATGCCTTGATCCCGGTGGAACCTTTCTCCCGAACGGTACGTTTTTCTACGTCATGTGGGTTAGATCCCACGAAAGGAGATTCGCCATGACTCGTTTTGCCAAGATTTCCGCCGCCGCCGCGATAGCACTGGCCGCCGGCACGATCTCGGCCTCGGCTGCCTGCAATGGCGACGCCTCGACTGAGACGGTGCTGGGCGCCGGTTCGGGCGCGCTGGTTGGCGGCCTCGCCTCGCACAGCGTCGTCGGCGCCGCGGTCGGCGGTGTGGCCGGCGGCCTGATCGGCAACTCAATCGGTCATTCCAACAACCGCGCCGATTGCCGGCGCGCGGCCCGCGCGCGCAGCTATCGCCACGAGCACGATGCCTACACTGTCGACCGCTACGGTCACCGTCACTACGACTGAGTGTTTTCTCTGGATGGGTTGAAGCAGCCCCGGGCATCAGGCCCGGGGCTTTTTTCGTCAGGATCAGGCTCTGACCAGGATCTTGCGCCGGTCCAGCCACAACGCCACCAACCAGCACAAAAGCATGTACAGAATGGCCGTCAGCAGCGATCCCGGCGGCCCAGGCGCGAATGTCTGCATCACATGCCGACCGAACCAGCTCCATATGCCGCCCGCATCGCCCAGGCGAATGAAACCCATGCCTCTTTCCAGAATGATCGCGACCCAATAGAGCAGTATGGGATTGCGGCCGAAAATTTCAAAAAAACGCACGCCGGATTTGTGCTTGCCGATATCGATCCATGACATCAGCCCCGCCAGAACGACCAGGTCGATGCCGACCGTCAGAAAAACAAAGCTCGAGGTCCACAATTTCTTGCCGATGGGGAATACGGCGCTCCACAACAGTGCTGCTACAATGAGCACAAGTCCTGCCGCCAGGAACCGCATCACGGTTCTGGCGTTCGCGCCTGTGCGCCGGATGGTCAGGCCCGC
>DATBCP010000133.1:0-1931 GCA_036270435.1 Rhizomicrobium sp.
GTGTTGAACAGGCGCAGAGTCATGACGGGTCCGGTAGATCGGTCGGAAACTAGCAAATTTTGGACGAGCAGAAGGAATATTGCGACTTTATTGGTCGCAAATTCGCGCGCTCAAGCGCGCGCGGTAGCTGCAAATCGAAATCCGAATAATGAGGCCCCCAATAATGGGATAAGTCGCCTTCACGCGATTTTCCCTTCCAGGCGCGCCAGAGCCCGGTCGCGCCCGATCAGGGGTAACAGTTTTTTGAGTTCGGGTCCATGCTCAAGGCCGGTTAGCGCCAGGCGCAGCGGATGAAACAGCCCTCTGCCCTTGGCCCCGGTTTCGGTGGAAACGGCCTTGGTCCAAACACCCCAAGTCTCCTGGTCCCAGGGCTCGGGCGGCAGCAGGGCAGCCGCCTTGCCGGCCAGCGACGCGTCTTCGATCACCGGTGTTACCGGACCGGTGACCAGCCGCGCCATCTCGCCCGCCTCGCCGATCTTGGCCAGGTTGGGCTTGACCGCATCCCAAAAAGCTTCGCTGGACATTGCGGGCGGCAGCCGGCCGGCGATCATACTGAAAGGCATGGCGTGCAGGAGTTTGGCGTTCAAACCCATCAACTCCTCCGGCACGAAATGGGCCGGTGCGCGCCCGATCTTGGCGAAATCGAATTCCTGGGCCAACTCGCCCAGCGACAGCCGCGGCTCGACCGGATCGCTGGTGCCGATCTTGGCCAGATACGAGGCCACGGCCTGCGCCTCGATACCGTCCTGGCGCAGGCTTTCCAGCGACAGCGAACCCAGGCGTTTGGACAAGGCTTCGCCACTGGCGCCCACCAGCAACGGGAAATGCGCGAATTTCGGCACCGGGCCGCCGAGCGCCTCGAAGATTTCGATCTGCGCGGCGGTGTTGGTGACATGGTCCTCGCCCCGCACCACATGGCTGATGGCCATGTCGATATCGTCGGCGACCGACGGCAAGGTGTAGAGAAAGGCACCATCGGCACGCACCAGCACCGGATCGGACATGGTGGCGGTATCGATCTCTACCGGGCCGCGCACCAAATCGGTCCAGCTCACTTTTTGGCGCGACAACAGGAAGCGCCAATGCGGCTTTCGGCCTTCAGCCTCCCATTTCGCCTTGTTGGCCGGGTCCAGCGACGCGCGATTGTAGATCGGCGGCAGTTTGCGCGCCGCCTGCAGCGAACGCTGGCGTTCCAGTTCAGCTTCGGTCTCGTAACAGGGATAGATCCGCCCCGCCGCCTGGAGCTTGTAGAAGGCCGTGCTGTAGACGGAGAGCCGGTTGATCTGGCGGTCGGTGCCGTCATGACGCAAGCCCAGCCAATCCAGGTCGCGATAGATCGCCTCTTCAAAGGTCTTGGTGGACCGCGCCGCATCGGTATCGTCGATGCGCAACAAAAAGCGGCCACCCATTTTCCTGGCGAACAACCAGTTCAGCAAGGCGGTGCGGGCATTGCCGACATGCAGCAATCCGGTAGGCGACGGAGCAAAGCGGACGGTCGTCATCAACGCGCATCCCGGAAAGCGTTTGTGATCGGATAACGCCGGTCGCGGCCGAAATTGCGGCTGCTGATCTTGACCCCCGGCGGCGCCTGGCGGCGCTTATATTCGGAAATATACAGCAGATGCTCCACCCGCTTCACCGTGGCGGGATCGTAGCCACGCGCCACCGTATCCTCAAAGCTGCACTCATGCTCCACCAGACATTCCAGAATCCCGTCCAGCACATCATAGGGCGGCAAGGAATCCCGGTCGGTCTGGTTGGCGCGCAGTTCGGCGGTGGGCGGCTTGGTGATGATGCGTTCGGGAATCACCAATCCTCGCGGTCCCAGCGCACCAGCCGGGGAGTTGGCATTGCGCCAATGCGACAGGCGCAACACTTCGGTCTTGTAGATATCCGTCAATACATTGTAGCCGCCGCACATGTCGCCATAG
>DATBCP010000134.1:0-3936 GCA_036270435.1 Rhizomicrobium sp.
GACGCCGGTGGCAGACGGTTCCGGCAGGGAGTCGAATTTTTCCAGGGCGGGAAAATCCGTCTCCAGGGCGTGACCCTGCTGACGCGCCACGCGGGCAATCATCTCCGGCAGACGGTGATAGGATTGCGGCCCGACCACCAGGTCCACCGCCGGCTGGCGCACCACAATCTCTTCGCCTTCGGCCTGGGCGACGCAGCCGGCGACCGCCAGCAGCATGTGCCCGCCGCTTTGCGCCTTTTGCGCCTTCAGTGTCTTGAGCCGGCCCAGCTCGGAATAGACTTTCTCCGCCGCCTTCTCCCGGATGTGACAGGTGTTGAGGATCACCATGTCGGCCTCGTCGGGCGCATCCGTTGCGGCATAGCCCAACGGCGCCAGCAGATCCGCCATTTTGGCGGAATCATAGACGTTCATCTGGCAGCCATAGGTTTTGACGTAGAGCTTCTTCATTCCGGCTGGGTTATCGCGGCGGGGCGCTTGAAATTCAATACTGTAACGAAACCTCCGGCTTTCTTCCCCCGCGGCGCAAAGCGCATCGCGGGGGATTGAGGCCAACGGCCAAGTTGGCCGAACGTCCGCCAGCGGGCTTGCCCGCGTGGCGGACAGATGGGGGCGGCAATCAAGTTGCACGTCCGGCCAGGGCCTGGGCCATTCCCGCCTGGACGGTCTGGCGGGCGCGGGCCGCAAGGGCCTTCCTGTCCATCCCATCCAGGCTCAGGGGTTCGTGGAACTGGATCACCACATCCAGCGGGCCAGCCAGCAGCGCCTCCCACAGGTGCGGCACCATCTCCATATCGCCATACCAGGCGAAAAGCGGGCGGTTTTCCCGCCCCATCGGCAAGCCATGCAGCCCCGTAAATGCCGCCGACACCGGCTGTACCTTCACATGCGCCCCATTGGCCAGCCGGGCCTCGGCCGCCCCCAGAAGCGCGCTTTTGAACGGCAGCACCCGGTTGCCGTCATGGCTGGTGCCCTCGGGAAACAGCAGCAAGGTGTCGCCGGCCAAGAGCCGTTCACGGATGGCGTCGCGCACTTCGCCGGTGGTGTTGCGGCGCTCGCGTTCGACAAAGACGGTGCGCTGCAGCCGGGCCAGGGTTCCGAAAAGAGGCCAGCGTCCGACTTCCGCCTTGGCGACAAAAGAGAGCGGGGTCACGGCAGAGAAAATCACGATATCGGCCCAGCTGGTGTGATTGGCCACCAGCAGCACGCCTTCGCCGGCAACGGGCTTGCCGATGATACGGATATGCATGCCGAAGATCGCCGCCACCAGGCGGTGATAGCGATAGGGAAAGGTGCGGGCGGCGGGGCTTTTCAGCTTGAGCAACAGCCATTGCACCGGCATCCCCGCAAAGGTGACGGCAAGAAAAGCGGCGATGACGGCGACGGCGCGCAACCGGGACATTCAGGCGGCCGGCTTCCGCGCACGCTTGCGCGCTCGTCTCATGATTGAGGTTTGCGCCCCTTCGGCACACCGTACAATTCCAAGCGGTGGTCGATCAGTTCAAAGCCCAGTTCTTCCGCCACCCGGCGCTGAAGCTTTTCAATGTCTTCATTGCGGAACTCGATCACGCTGCCGGTGGCGACGTCGATCAAATGGTCGTGATGGGACTCCGGCACTTCTTCATAGCGCGAGCGGCCGTCGCGGAAATCATGCCGCTCCAGGATGCCGGCATCCTCGAACAGCTTGACGGTGCGGTAGACGGTGGCGATGGAGATATGCGGGTCCAATGCCGAGGCGCGGCGGTACAATTCCTCCGCGTCGGGATGGTCGGCCGCGTCCGACAGCACCCGCGCGATGACGCGCCGCTGTTCGGTCATCCTCAGGCCTTTATCGACGCACGCCTTCTCGATCCGCGTCACCGGATACTCCTTGTTTTGACGCCAACAGGTTAGGCGAATTTGCCGGGCAGCGAAAGCCTGAGCACCAGGGCATCCCCGCTCGCATAATAGCCTTTGCGTGTCCCAACCTTGGCAAATCCCAGTCCCGCATACAGCGCCAGAGCGTGAGGATTGTCGGCGCCGACTTCCAGGAACATGGTTTGGGCCCCATGCGCCGCCGCCCCGGCAATGGCCGATTGGAGAAGGGCGCGGCCCAGCCCCCGTCCGCGCGCATTGGGGGCCACCGCAAGGGTGAGGATTTCCGCTTCGTCGCCCGCCATGCGCGCCAGCACAAAGCCGTCTTTGTGGTGAAACGCAAAGGCGCCTGGGGTGGCGAGCAGTTGCGCGATCGCCGCCGCATTCCAGGCATCCGCAAAACAGGCCGCATGCAGCGCCGCCAAAGGCGCGGTATCGGCCGCGGGATCGAAAAGCTGTATGGCGTGGTTTGGGTTATGCAAGCGCTTTTCCACCGGGCAGTTTTGCGTCGGGGGCTCGCAAATAGAGCGGGCCGGGTGCATCGGAAGATACCGGACGTTGCGCCGCCAGCCGCGCCACCCACGCCGCGTCAGGCTGGCGGATCGTGGACAGTTCAAACCCAGGCCCCAGGCTTTCAGCTGCTGCGTGGGCGCCGGTGCCCGCCAACGCACAGGCTCCGAAAGCGCGAACCTGTTCCACTGCGTCCTGAAAAAGCATCACCGCCGGTTGTTGCACCACTGTCTCGCCTTCTCTTAGCAAAAGATAGGCCTCGCCGCGGCGCGCATCATGGATCGCCGCGGCCTTTGCCTGTGCGGTCTCAGCCGTCGCCGCCGCAGCCATGGCTTCCAAGGTGGTGATGCCGGTCAAAGGCCGTTTGAGCGCCAGCCGCAAGCCCCGCATGAAAGCCAGGCCCACGCGCTGGCCGGTGAAAGTGCCCGGACCGACGGTGACGGCCAGCCGGTCGAGGGAAGAGAAATCCGCCTGCGCTTCTTTCATCGCCTCATCGACCATCGGCGCCAGTCTTTCGGCATGGCCACGGTCCGGGCTCGAAGATGTGGGCCAAGGCTGTTTGATTTTCCATCAGCGCCACGGAACAAGCGCCGAGCGCGGTATCAACAGCGAGAATTTTCACGGGTAGCACACGATCGATTTTATACCTGAATTGTCATGGCCCGGCTCGTTCGGGCCATGACATCTTGGTGGGCGGATTGCGATCAACTGCGTCCGATCTAGAGAATCTTGCAGGCTTCATCAAAGCCCAGCCGCGCGGCGCGTGGACGCACGCTGGCGGCGACGCCAAAGCCCAGATTGCACAGGAAATAGGATTTGATCTGCGTCCCGGCGAAGAATTCCTTGTCCACGCCCGGATTGTCGAAGCCCGACATCGGCCCGCAATCGAGTCCCAGGGCGCGGGCCGCGACCATCAAATAGCCGCCCTGCAGGCCGGCGCTGCGCATCGCCATGTACCGTGCTTTTTCCGGATTGGCGGCCAGCAGGACTCCCCAGCTTTCGGCGGAACGCGGCGCCAGCTTGGGCAGGGTGCGGGCGAAATCCAGGTCATAACCGACAATGGCGGTGGCCGGCGCCGCCATGGTCTGCTTGCGGTTGCTTTCGTCCAGCAAGGGCTCCAGCCGCGCCTTGGCATGCGGCGAGACCACAAAATGAAACCGCGCCGGAGTGATGTTGGATTCGGTGGGGCCCCAGCGCATCAGGTCATAGATCGCCATCAACAAAGCGGGCGTGACCTTCTTGTCCTGCCATTGCCGCATGGTGCGCGCCTTGCGGAAGATGGTGTCCAGCGCCGCATCCGAGATCGCATGGTCGGGTTGGGCGAGGTAAGCCTCTTCGCTGCTCATCACACCGCTTCGACCGCGGTGACTTCAGGCAGGTAATGGCGCAGCATGTTCTCGATGCCATTCTTCAGCGTGATGGTGGAAGAGGGACAGCCGGCGCAGGACCCTTGCAGATGCAGCGAGACCACGCCGCTTTCCCCGTCAAAGCCCTTGAGGATGATATCGCCACCATCGGCGGCCACGGCCGGACGCACGCGGGTCTCGATCAATTCCTTGATCTGCTCCACGAGCT
>DATBCP010000135.1:0-3053 GCA_036270435.1 Rhizomicrobium sp.
GACCTTGTCCAGCACATCGGCGCGGACTTCCGGCGAGGCACCCGACCAGCCGGGGAATGCCGAGCGCGCGGCTTCCACCGCCTTGTTGACGTCTTCAGCGTCGCCATCCGGAAACTTGGCGATGACTTCGCCGGTATTTGAGGGATTGAGGCTTTCGAGCGCGCCGGGGGCGGAAACCTGCTTGCCGCCGATGAAATGGGTCAGGGTCTCGGTCATCAAATCTCTCCTGGAAAGGGGCGTTAGGCGTAAGCCGGACCGCCCATTCAAAAACGGGAAAATCGGGTCCGGTGTATTTAAGGGTTTGGTCGCCCCAATCCAACCCTGGAACTGCATCCCAGAGGTGCCGTGGGGGTATAGGTCGCAGGGAGCAACCGGCAACCCGAAGCGGATGCGCAGCCGCCGCACAGGCCTGCCGGCGCGACCATCAAACAAAAGCAGCACGCACTGAGGACTTGTCGGCCGGCTTAACTGGTCAAAAGCCCACGCCGGACGAGGTTTTTCATCAGGTCGGAAATACCGAAATTCCAGGGCGGCGCCGCCTTGGACGTGGTCACCCGGTTTTCCAGCACCCCCAATTTGGGCGTGGAAATGCGGACCACATCGCCTTCCTTGTGGGTGAAGCCGGAACCCTTGACATCGCGGTCCTGGGTCGGCGCGAACAGCGTGCCGAGAAACAGGACGAAACCATCCGGATATTGATGCTCGCTGATGGTCTGCTTCACCAATTCCAGCGGGTCGCGACTGATCTCGGCCATGGTGGATTTGCCTTCCAGCCGGTAATTGTCGGTGCCCACAATCTCCAATTCGACCACCGCACCGCGGACATCGTCCATGGTGTACGTGTCGTCGAACATGCGGATGAAAGGCCCGATGGCGCTGGCGGCGTTATTGTCCTTGGCCTTGCCCAACAGAAGCGCGCTGCGGCCTTCATAGTCGCGCAGGTTCACGTCATTGCCCAGCGTGGCGCCCACCGCCTTGCCGTTGCGGTCCACCACCACCACGATTTCAGGTTCGGGATTGTTCCAGGTCGATTGGGTGCGCACGCCGATAAAGTCGCCCCAGCCGACCGACGACATGGGCGGCGCCTTGGTGAAGACCTCCGCATCGGGACCGATGGCGACTTCCAGATATTGCGACCATAACCCGTCCGCGATCAGCGCCTCTTTCAGCTTTTGCGCTTCCGGCGAGCTGGGCACGACTTTGCGGATATCAGTGCCGATGCGCGAGGCCAGTTGCTCGCGGATCGCCTGGGCGGCGCCGGGGACACCTTTGGCGCGTTCTTCTATCACCCGTTCGATCGCCGATACGGCAAAGGTGACACCCGCCGCCTTGACGCATTGCAGGTCCACCGGCGCCAGCAATTTCACCTTGCGTTTGCCGCCATTCGACCAGGCGGTCTCAAGCCCCAGATCATTGATGTCGCCCAGGTCCTTGCCTTCCGGCACGCCCTTCCACGTCTCCAGCAAAGCCGAAACAGTCGGCGCGGTCTTGCTGACGTCATAAACCCGCCCTTCCCGGACCACCACCGGCGTGGGACCTTCGCCCGTATCGATGCGGCCCACCAGCACGGCGTCGCGCCAATCTTGCGGAAGGGGAAAATTGCTCTTGGTCATGATGGATTCTTACAGCTCTATCTTCAGGGTGTTGCGAATATAATTGGCGGTGATGCGTGCGCTCTCCTTGGGCGGACGCCAGGGCGAGGTGTCCAGCTCCACATTCAAGTGGCCGCGCCAATTGACGGATTTGAGATAGGCGACAATGGCGGGAAAATCCACACCGCCCTCGCCCAAGGGATAGAAATAGGGATCGTTCATCATGTCGCGCTGGGGCGTGGGCACATTCTTGGTGCCGCCCCGGTCTTCCTTTTTCGTATCCTTGAAGTGGAATTCGATCACGCGCTGGCCCAGCTTCTTGGCAAGCGCCACCGGATCCATCCCCGCCATGGTGATATGGCCGGTGTCCAGCACGAAGCCCACATTCTCGGGCTTGGTATTCTCCATCAGGAACATGGTCTCGTGCTCATTCTGGATCTGGCTGCCCAGATGGGCATGGACGCCGAATTTCATCCCCAATTCCTCGCGGATGCGCCGGCCCAGAAGCTCGCAGGTCTTGGCGATCTCCTTCAAATCTTCCAGTGGCGTGCCGCCCGGCTGTTTGCGGGGGCCGGTGTTGGTCTTTTGATGGTCGCAACCGAACCGGCGGGAGAATCGGGTCATGTTGAAGTGATTGTCCACCACCGCCTGACGCTGGGCCGGATCGTGGAAGGCAACGCTGCCGCCCGCTGCACCACCGGTGATGGCGGTGAACTGGGCGCCGATCTCATACATGCGATGCTGCAGGGCCTCCCAGCGATCGGGATAATAGACTTCGCGCTTGGCCCTGGGGCCGGTGGGATATTTCCAGCTATAGCCGTTCTCCCAGGCCTTCATTTTCTGGGTGTCATGCGGCGCGGGCTCCAACCCATCCGGCGTGGCACAGAGGGACGCGCCGAAAATTTCGAAATAGCGGAAACCCACCTCGCGGCCTTCGGAAATGCCGACAAAGGGGCTGCCTTCCCAGCCGCCGCGGGTGTTGGTGGTGTAGCCGATACGGAATTGCTGTTGCTGGGACAGGGGTGTCTGGACCTCCTGTTTGGGGGCGCCGGCAAAGACCGGGCCGCTGGGCTGGGCACAAACTTGGCGCGCCGCCAGCAGACCCCCGGCCGCCACCGAAAGACCAAAAAAATTCCTGCGGTTCATTCCTCCACCCTTCTCCGATCTTTCCCCGCAATCACGGCCGCGCCATGCTGACGGCGCCGGCGGCGCGCACTGTAGACAGATGACCGAGCTATCACTAGCGGCGCGCCGCCGCATATCCGACAAGCGTTATTGCAGCGCAACATCGGATTTTGCAGCTATAACCGGACTGATCAGAGCAGGGACGATTTCATGATTTATGCAGGGCGTTTTCAGGGCCGCGCCGCGGTCATCACCGGCGGTGCTTCCGGCCTGGGCCTGGAGGCGGCCAAACGCATCGTCGCCGAAGGCGGCAAAGCCTGTCTGTGGGACTTGGAC
>DATBCP010000136.1:0-1725 GCA_036270435.1 Rhizomicrobium sp.
TGAGATCGCAATCGATGGTCAGGTAGTAATGCGGGATCAGCGTCTTGGCGCTGGTCAGGCGCTTGGCGATGGCCTTGCGCATGGAGTCGTGCGGGATTTCCTCGTAGGAGCCCGCCGGGTAAAGCAGCCGCGCATCCGGCAGCGGCGCGACGCCCGGAATGCCCGCGCCACCCGCGGCAGGAGCAGCCGCAGCGGCGGCCGGCTTGGCCGCGCCCGAAGTTGTTTGATGGGCGGCTCCGCCGCCGGGGGCACTTTCGACGTCGGACTTGACGATACGGCCGCGCGGTCCGCTGCCGTTGATGAGCGACAGGTCCAGGCCCTTTTGTTCGGCGATGCGCTTGGCCAAAGGCGAGGCGAAGATGCGCGCACCATCGGTTTTAGCGGCTGGCGCAGGTTGTACCCCCGCACCCGGTTCCCCGCTGGGGGAGAGGGGACGAGAGGCATCGTCCCTGCCATTTGCCGAGGCGGGGGTGAGGGGGACCTCCGCCTTCACCGCCGCCTTGATGTCCTTCATGGCGCCGGCAATATCATGCTTCGTTTCTTGGGCGGCTGCGCCGCCGGAGGACGGCGTCCCCACCGCGTCAGCGCTCTCGCCTTCTTCCAACAGCACGGCAATGGGCGCGTTGACCTTCACGCCCTCGCTGCCTTCCGGCACCAGGATCTTGCCGATCTTGCCTTCGTCCACCGCCTCGAACTCCATGGTGGCCTTGTCGGTCTCGATCTCGGCCAGGATGGTGCCGGACTTGACGGTATCGCCTTCCTTCACCAGCCATTTGGCGAGTTTCCCCTCCTCCATGGTGGGGGACAGTGCGGGCATGAGGATGTTGGTTGCCATGAATTCAGCTTACCCTGTTGGTCTTGTTGCGGCCCGAAGGCCATCCATTTCCACGAAAGCCTCGTTCCTAATCCGGTAGAGCGATCTTCGACCATCACTCTTTGTAGCTGACGGCTTTGACCGCCTGGATCAAATCATCCACCGTCGGCAGCGCCAGCTTTTCCAGATTCGCCGCATAAGGCATGGGCACATCCCTGCCGGACACCTTCATCGGCGGCGCGTCGAGATAGTCGAATGCCTCCAGCGCCACGCGCGCCGAGATCTCCGACCCGATGGAGCAGACCGGCCAAGCCTGTTCGATGGTGACGATGCGGTTGGTCTTTTTCACACTGGCGATCACCGTGTCCATGTCCAGCGGACGCAAGGTGCGCAGGTCGATCACTTCGGCGTCTATGCCGTCCTGCGCCAGCTTTTCGGCGGCTTCCAGCGCCTGGCCCACGGTGATCGAATAGGCCACGATGGTGACATCCTTGCCGGGGCGGCAGACGCGCGCCTTGCCGATGGGCAGGACGAAATCGTCCAGCTTGGGGACCGGGAAGCTGCGGCCATAGACGATCTCATTCTCCAGGAAGATCACCGGATTGGGATCGCGGATCGCGGCCTTGAGCAGGCCCTTGGCATCGGCGGCGAAGTAAGGCGCGATCACCTTCATGCCGGGCACGCTGGCATACCAGGCGCTGTAATCCTGGCTGTGCTGGGCGGCGACACGCGCGGCCGCGCCATTGGGGCCGCGGAACACGATCGGGCAACTCATCTGGCCGCCCTACATATAACGTGTCTTGGCCGCGGAATTGATGATCTGGTCGATCGCCTGCATTGCGAAATTCCAGGTCATGAATTCGACGATCGGCTTCAGCCCGCCAAAGGCCGCGCCGACGCCCAAACCTGCG
>DATBCP010000137.1:0-14546 GCA_036270435.1 Rhizomicrobium sp.
ATCTGGAGGCCAATGATCCCTCGACGTATCCTCCGCAATATGTTCCGCGCGCTTTCGTGCTGAACTTGCGCCAGAGTCTGTAGCATGCGCGCACACTGTGCCACCTTGTCGTTACTGGGGCTGTTGATCGCCAACGGTGCCCGCGCGGACGTCTCGCTCGAATATGCGGTGAAGGCGGCCTACCTTCCCAAATTCGTCCCCTTCATCACCTGGCCCGAGAATGCCTTCGCCAATCCCAATGCGCCAGTGACGATCTGCGTGTTGGGCAGCGACCCTTTTGGCGGCCGGCTCGAACAGGCCGCGGGCGAACTCAAATCCGGCGATCGCACCATCGCCGTTCGCTATCTCTCCGCTTCCGATGGGTCGGCATCCTGCCAGCTGATCTTTTTGGGCAAGGGCGATGAGACGGTGGCGGAAGGAACACTCGATGCCGTAAAGGGCAAGCCGGTGGTGACGGTGACGGATTCCGGACTGAAGGCGCATGGCGTGATCAGCTTTGTGATCGAAGCCAATCATGTGCGCTTCGATATCGACGAAGCCAGCGCCGCCCAGGGCGGCGTGGTGATCAGTTCCAAATTGCTCAACCTGGCCCATGCGGTGAAGCCGCGGAGCCAGCCATGACAGGGCGCGACTGGAATCCGTCGGTCGTTGCCCCGCTGGTGGCGGCGGCCGTGCTGGTGGCGGCGGGCATATGGATGGCGGTCTATCAGGAGAAATTTTACAACGACCAGCAAGTCAAGAGCGTGCGCGAGCAGGCGGAGATCCTGGCCGCCAGCGCCACTGCCGCGATCCTGTTCGGCGACCGCAGCGCCGCTCAGGAATATGTCAATGCGCTTCGCACCAATCCCGAGCTTCTGGGTGCGGCGATCTATGGCGACAATGGCCGGCTGATGGCGGGCTTTGCCCGCAACACCCATCTGCCCGATGCGCTGGACTCGCCGCACATCGATCCCGGCCCGGGCTATGTCGATATCGCGGTGCCGGCCGGGCCCAAGGGGACGCGGGCGGGCATCGTGCTGCTCAGGGCTTTCACCGAGCCGGCCGACCGCCGCTTTGTCCGCTATGCGGGGTTGATCCTGCTGGTGACCATGGGCGCGCTGGTGATCGCGGTCTTGAGTTTCACCCAGGCCCAACTGTCGCGGCGCCACCGGCAGTTGGCGACCGTCAACGCCAGATTGCATGAGGAGATGGAAGAACGGCGCAAGACCGAGGAGGCGCTGCGTCAAAGCCACAAGATGGAGGCCATCGGCCAGCTGTCCGGCGGCATCGCCCACGACTTCAACAATCTGATCATGATCGTCAAAGGCAATTTGCGGCTGCTCAGGCGCAAGCTGGGCGAGGAGCAGGGCCCTGTCGGAGCCTACATCACCAGCGCCGATGAAGCGCTGGACCGGGCCGCCTATCTTACCCAGCGCATTCTGGCTTTTTCCCGCCGCCAGCCCCTGACGCCAGAGCGCGTCCATCTCAGCACCTTGGCCGAGGGCCTGTCGGAATTGCTCCGCCATTCGGTCGGCGAAAAAGTCGAGATCAGCCTCAGGCTGAATGGCTCCTGGCCCACACGCTGCGACATCAACCAGATGGAAAATGTGATTCTCAATCTCGCCATCAATGCCCGCGACGCCATGCCCAAGGGCGGAAGGCTGGTGCTCGAGACCAGGGACGTGAGTTTGGCCGCGCCGCCGCCAGACCTGGAAAGCCAGAATTTCCTGCCCGGGGACTATGCCAGCCTGACAGTGATCGATACTGGTGTCGGCATGACGGAGGAGGTGCGCCGGCGGGCGGTGGATCCCTTCTTCACCACCAAACCCCAAGGAAAGGGCACCGGCTTGGGCCTGTCCATGACCTTCGGCTTTGTGCGCCAGTCGGGCGGGTATTTGCTGATTGAAAGCGCTCCGGATAAAGGTACGGCGATAACCATCCTGATGCCACGTGATTCGTAAGGAGAGGGCATGATCGACAGGACACCGATCTTGGTTGCGGAAGACGAAGCCATGCTGCGCCTGATCGCGGTGGAGATGCTTCAGGACGCGGGCTTCGAGGTATTCGAGGCCGCGGATGGCGCGGAGGCCTTGGACGTGCTGAGAGCCAACCCCGCCATCGAGCTGTTGGTTTCCGACGTCAAGATGCCGCGCATGGATGGCTATGCCCTGGTCGAAGCGGGTTTGGCGTTCAGGCCCGAGCTCAAGGTGCTGCTGATGACCGGCTATTCCCAGGAGCCGCCAGCCTTCATCCAGAAGATCCAGGACATCCAGATCCTGCGCAAGCCTTTCAACCTGGAACGGCTGTGCGCGCTGGCATCAGAGATGACGGCCGTTTAGAGACCGCTACCGCTTGCGCGATTTTCTCTTGGTCTTCTTGCTTTTCTTGCTTTTGGCTTTTTTGGGGACTTTCTTGCCGGCCTTGCGGGCCTCGGACAGGCCGATGGCGATGGCTTGCTTGCGGCTTTTGACTTTCTTGCCAGAGCGGCCGCTCTTCAACGTGCCGCGCTTGCGCTCATGCATCGCCTTTTCGACTTTCCTGGACGCGCCTTTGGAATATTTTCGAGCCATGATGTCACCTGTTCTTGTTTTGTAACTTGGAATGTAACAGGCGAAATTACTTTCCGTTCCGGAACGGAATGGCTTGTGGCGAGTTGGCCGATCATGGCACGCCGGAAAAAAGCCGGTACAAAGAAGACCAAAAAGAAATGGTCCGCGCAGGTGACGCGGGAAAGCGATGCTCTGGATTTGGAGCGAGGCGTTTTCACCTCGCGCAGCCCCCGCAAGATTGCGCTTTCCTTGAAGCGTTCTGCCGAACACAGCCGCCGCCGCAAATCCAGCCCTTACCGTTCCGCCATGTCGATGTTGACCTTTTATGTCAACCGCGCCGGCAAGGATCTGCCGCCCGCGCGCAAACGCGTGCTGGAGAAAGCGAAGGACGCGCTTCGGGATCTGTTCGACAAGAACTGACGGTGCCTGTAGAAGACCGCCATGAGCAAGGCGGCGTTCATTGCCGGGGACTGGGG
Source organism: Rhizomicrobium sp. (assembly GCA_036270435.1). GTDB lineage: Bacteria > Pseudomonadota > Alphaproteobacteria > Micropepsales > Micropepsaceae > Rhizomicrobium. Next base: position 3,005 of record DATBCP010000137.1, read on the forward strand.
CACCAGCCGGTTGCGTCTTTATCTTTGCGATCCCGCGGGCAATGTGCTGGCGCGAGGCGAAGGCGAGGGCGCGTCCGTGCCGGATTGCGCGGGGCGTTTCGCCGCTGCCGTTGCGGCATGGGACAGGGCGCATGGTGGTTTGCCGGCGGTGCTGGCCGGCATGGTGGGTTCCTCCATCGGTTGGCGCGAAGTCCCCTATCTCAAATGCCCGGCCAATCCCGCCGGCATTGCGGATCGGGCTTTGCGGTTTGAGGCCGACGGACGTGCCATCGCCATCCTGCCGGGGCTTTCAGCCCGCGGCAAAACCGGGGCGGTCGAGGTGTTGCGCGGCGAAGAGACCCAGATTCTGGGCGCGCTGCACCTTCATCCTCAATTGACCAAAGGGCGTCATCTGCTGTGCCTGCCCGGCACGCATACCAAGTGGGTCGCGGTGAGCGATGGCGCGGTGAGCCACTTCCAGACCGCGCTGACCGGCGAGCTGTTCGAACTGTTGCGCCGCCACAGCGTGCTGGCGCGCGACAGCAGCGAGGTGGATGGGCAAAGCGCCGCCTTTGCGCTGGGGCTGGATTTCGCGCGCCAAAAAGCCGACCTGCTGCATCTGTTGTTCAGCGCCAGGAGCCGGGTGGTGACCGGCGAAATGGCCAAGGCGGACGCCGCCTCCTATCTGTCCGGCCTGATGTTGGGCAAGGATGTGGCAACCGCCTTGGCGTTGTTCGCGCCTGCCCACCTTGAGAAAGAATGGCCTGTGCAACTGATCTGCAGCCCGCTGCTGGCGGGTCTTTATGGCAAGGCACTGGCTGCCTATGATGTCAAAAGCGCCATCATCGACGGCGATCGCGCCGCGCTGGCCGGCCTTGTCCATGCGCATTCGGAGATCTTTTCATGATCGATCTGCTTGCCGAACTCCCGCTGGTCGCCATTCTGCGCGGCGTGACACCGCAGCGAGTCCCGGGTGTGGCGGCGGCACTGTTCGAGTCCGGTTTCCGCGCCATCGAAGTGCCGCTGAACTCACCCGAGCCGCTCAAGAGCATCGAAATCCTGGCGCGCAGCTATGGCGATCGCTGCCTCACCGGCGCCGGCACGGTATTGGAGCCGGCCGATGTGGACGCGGTGGTCGCGGCCGGCGGCAAGTTGCTGGTCACCCCCAACACCAATCCGGCCGTGATCGCGCGCGGCGTGGAAAAGAAGATGGTGGTGATGCCGGGCTTCTATACACCCAGCGAAGCGTTTACCGCCATCGCCGCCGGAGCGCACACGCTGAAGCTGTTTCCCGCCGCCGCAGCCGGCACCGCGCATCTCAAGGCCCTGCTGGCCGTGTTGCCGAAAGACAAGCCGGTCTATGCCGTGGGCGGGGTGGGCGCCGGCAATATGAAGGAATGGCGGTGGGCCGGCGCAGGCGGCTTCGGCCTGGGTGCAGACCTGTTCAAGCCGGAATTTACCGACGAGGAGATTGCCGCCCGCGCGCGGCAGTGCATCGCTGCGTTTAGGGATGCGGGGTAACTTCAAAATAACTGGTCATCCCCGGCGAGCATCGCGGCGCAAGCCGAGATGAGAGGGAAGGGGACCCAGGTGCTTCAATTTCGTCGATTTGGAAAAGATGAGCGCTGACCTTTTTGACAGCCGCTGATTGGAAGTGCCTGGGTCGTTCGTACGCTGTCGCTACGAACTCCCTCGCGCTCGCTGACGCTCGCGCTCGCCGGGGATGACACTGAGTGGATCTACCAGTTGGTATAACTCCCATCCGGCCTGTGATTGATCTGGATGGGCGCATAATGCTCCGTCCAATCGCCCACCTGCTGCAGCTTGCTGGTCTCCAGCGTCACGCCCAAACCGGGGCGCTCATTGGGCCATAGCTTGCCGTTATGGAAGTCGTAAGCCTGCGGCAGATAGGGCCAGGGCTGGCGGCCGGCGCTGGTCATCTCCATCAAGGCGATCACAGAGGTCGCGGTCAAGCAGTGAACCAGGGCGGTTTCGCCGATCGGGCCGGTGAAATGCGGAATCATCCCGCAATAATGGGTCTCGCACAGCGCCGCGATCTTCATATATTCGGTGATGCCGCCGACATTGGGCACGGTGCAGCGGGCGAAATCGATCAGGTTCTGCTCGATCAAGGGGCTCATCTCCCACTTGACGCCATAGATCTCGCCCACCGCGATCGGCACGCGCAGCCTGGGCCGCAGCACCTTGTAGATGTCGATATTCTCGCCACGGATCAGGTCCTCGCAGAAAAAGGGATGCAACGGCTCCAACTCGGTGGCCAAGGTGATGGCGTCTTCAGGGTCCATGGTGCCGTGGAAGTCGATGGCCCAGGCGCCGTCCTTGCCCGCGCCCTTGCGGATCAACTGGCAATCCTCGACGGTCTGGCGCACCGCGTCGAAGCGGTCGAAGGTCTGGCTTTCGCGCACCCCGGTGCGATAGGCCCGGAAGCCTTCGGCGATGCAGGCCCGCGCCGCATCTTCCAGGGTGCCGCCCTTGGGCGTGGGGTATGAGGTGGCATAGCATTCGACATGGTCGCGGCTCTTGCCGCCCAAAAGCTGCCACACCGGCACGCCCAAGGCCTTGCCTTTCAGGTCCCACAGCGCCACGTCCAGCGCACCCAGCGAATGGGTCTTTTCCCGGCCCGAAGGATAGAAATAGCCGCGCTCCATCATTTGCCACAGATGCTGGATGCGGAACGGGTCCTCGCCGATCAAAAGACCGGCGCATTGCTCCATGGTGGAAGGCTCGCCGCCTTCTCCCACGCCCATCAGCCCGCTCTCGGTTTCGATGGTGACGATGTTGGTCGACTGGTTGAAGGTCGGCTGGTGGATATTGGGCCGTCCCGCCGCGTCGGTCGGCGTCTTGTAATAGCGGATGCGCTTGATCCTGTCCTTGGGCAGGCCAAGCGCAAAAGCATCCGGCGGCGTCCAAAGCGAGCAGGCAGCCGTTCCCAGTATCGCGGTCAACAAAGTGCGGCGATCCATGCATTTCCCCTGAACTTGTTATTCAGTCTTTCCGGCCGGCCTCTACGTCAGATTGCAGATCCAGCCCTTATTGGCGTCGCAATACCACAACACGCCATCCTTGATGTCCAGCCCGTGCACCGATGGATCATTGGCCTTGTCCAGCACGATCTTGGCGACGATGCCGCCGTCCGACATCTGCAGCTTGTAGATTTCCGCTTCGTCGCTGCCGACGCACCAGATGTGATCGCCGTCCAGCGCGATGCCATGGGTGCGCACCGTCGGCGCCTGGATGCTGCGTGCCGCCGTGCCTTCTTCGGCATTCATCAGATACAGTTTGCCGCTGGCCGGTACCGCCATCCAATATTTGTCGCGTCCGGCCCATTTCACGCCATGTCCGCCCGACGCCAAAGGCAGGTCACCGGGCTTGGGCACGCGGGTGGTATAGGCGCCATAGACGCCCCAGCCGGGCGTCTCCCATTTCTTGAGGGTCTTGCCGGTTTTGGGATCGACCTTCAAGGTCGAAGGATTGCCGGAGAGCACCTTGGTCGAAGTCAGGAACCAGGCGCCGTCGCCATAGGTGATGCCGCTGCCGTGAATGCATTCGGTGGTCACGCTGGCGAGCACCTTGCCGCTCTTGGCGTCGATGGTGAAGACCTTGTTGGGATCGACCTGGTCCAGAATCCACAATTCGCCACCGGGTGCGAATTGCATGTCATTGGGCTCTTTGACGGTGGGCGCCAGGTTGTAAAGCCTGTTCACTTTCTTGGCGACGACCGGCGCGTTCTTGCGCGCGTCCAAGGTGGCCTGTGGAATTGCGGGATCGCTGGCGAAAGCCGGCACCGGAAGCAGCATCCCGGCAGCTGTCACCCCCACCATCGCATCACGGCGCGAGAATTGCTTCATCCTGTCCTCCTTGGCTTTTATTGGCTTGGCCTTTGTTGGCTTGGCCCTTGCTGGTGCGCACGTTAGGCGTCTTTTGGCGTGGGCGCAAAATTGCGGCGCAACACGCGAAATGACCGGCGCGAAACGCGGTCGGTTTTGTTTGTTTTCGCGGCGTCCCTGACATAGTCTCACCGCAAGTGGCCCCGCCCAAAGGGAGTCGCGCTTGGCGAAGGCGGCCCAAGACCGCCGACCGGGGTCGAGGAAACAAAACAAGAATCAAGAAGACATCGGCGAGAAGCCACGGCGGCGCATCCGGTCTCAAATCCGTTCGCGCCGGTTGGGGATAAAGGACAAGGCGGGATAAACCCGCAACGAGCTCAGATGCCGCCTTCCAGCCGGAAGGCGGCATTATTTTTCGCTGCCAGCGCCACTCTGTCATGCCGCAGTGCAGCGTAACTCTTTGCTGTTTTTTTTCGCAAGGCTGTGCCGTAAGAGAACCCGGATCAGCGACATATGAAGTCCTTTTGGGGAGTAGAAGAATGCAGGGTTTGAAATTGGGCGTTGCGGCACTGCTCGCGGTCAGCGTTGCGGCCATAACGTCGCCGGCCTGGGCCCAAACCACCGTGCTTAAGAATGTCACGGTGATCGACGGCACTGGCGCGGCGCCTGCGCCCAACTCCGCCATCGTCATGACCGACGGCAAGATCGCCTACGTCGGCCCGGTTTCCGGTCTCAGGGCGCCCGCCGGCGCCAAAGTCGTGGACCTGTCGGGCAAGTTCGTGATCCCGGGCCTGATCGACGCCCATGTCCATCTCGGCATGATGAAGGACGTCACCCAGGACGAGAAATACGAGACCCCGCTCAATGTCGAAGCCGATCTGAAGACCTATGCCGCTTACGGCATCACCGCGGTCCAGGTGCTGGGAACTGACAAAGATTTTGTCCTTGATATGCGCAACCGGCAGCGCAAGGGCCGCCCGGGCATGGCGCGGATTTTCAGCGCAGGCCAGGGCGCCGTGATGAAGGGCGGTTATGGCGGGCTGGTGGGCGTGACCAACCCGATTTCCACGCCGGACGAGGCGCGCAGGCTGGTGGACGAACAGGCGGCAAAGGGCGTGGACTTCATCAAGCTCTGGATGGATGACGAGCGCAAGACCATCCCGGTCAAGATGACCTATGCGGTGTCCAAGGCGATCATTGACGAGGCGCACAAGAAAAACCTCAGGGTCGTGGCGCATGTCTTCTATCTGGCCGACGCCAAGGAACTGGTGCGCGAAGGCATCAATGGTTTCGGCCATATGGTGCGCGACCGGCCGGTGGACAATGAATTGTTGAACATGATGAAGGCCAAGGGCGTGTGGATGGTCTCGGCCACATTGAGCCGCGAAATGGCCTATAGCCTGGCCATCATGCCCTGGCTGCAGGACCCCTTCTTCACCCGCGGCGTCACCCCGGGCACGCTGGACGCGCTGAGAAGCCCGGCGCGTGAAAAGGCGATCGTCACGGGCCCCACCCGCTTCCCCGGTCTTCCTTACGAGAAGAAAGTGTTCTTCGACATGGACCGCACCTTGGCCCAGGCGGTGGAGAATTATCAGGCGATGGTGAAGGCGGGGGTGAATACCGGCATGGGCACCGACTCCGGTCCCAATGGGCGCTTCCCCGGCTTCAATGCCCATGAAGAGATGCAGATGGAAGTCATCCTGGCCGGCCGCACCCCGCTGGAGGCGATCAAGTCCGCCACCAGCGACAATGCCCGCTGGCTGGGCGACAACAGCATCGGCAGCATCGCGCAAGGCAAGTGGGCCGACCTGGTGGTGCTGGAGAAGAATCCGCTGGACGACATCCGCAACACCCAGATGATCGACCAGGTCTATGTCGCGGGCAATTCGGTGCCCACCATCTGGCAGACCTGCCGGGACCGCCCGGCCGGTGCCTGCACCGGCAAGTCCACCGACGTGCCGCATATGCCGTATTGAAGTGTCACGGAAAGGCCATTTTCGTGACCAGAGATAGGCGTTGGAGCGCGGGACCGCACTTCAGCGCCCAGGGGGAATAATCATGTCCACTGACAAGCCGACGCGCGTGCGTCACATCATCCTGGCCCTGACGGTGGCGGCCTATTTCATCACCTATCTGGACCGGGTGTTGCTCTCCAACGCGCTGCCGGTGATTCAGAAGGAATTCGGTTTCACGCTGGTCACACTGGGCCTGATCCAGAGTTGCTATCAGTGGGCCTACGCACTTTTCCAGATTCCCGGAGGCTGGTTCGGCGACCGCGCCGGGCCACGTATCGCCATGGCCAGCGTGGTGGTGTGGTGGTCGATCTTCACCATCGTCACGGGCTTTTCCTTCTCGGTCACCATGCTGATGGTCTGCCTGGCATTGATCGGCTTCGGGGAAGCTGGCGCCTTTCCCATCGCCAACCGCGCGCTGTCGCGCTGGATGCTGCCGGGCGAACGCGGTATCGCGCAAGGCGCCACCCATGCGGGTTCACGCCTGGCCGGCGCGCTGACCCCATTTCTGGTCGCCACCCTGATCGCCTCCTATAGCTGGCATGCGCCTTTCTTCATTTTCGGTCTGATCGGCATCGTGTGGGCGGCGATCTGGTTCTGGTATTATCGCGACGTGCCCAGCGAGCATGTCGGCGTCAATGCCGGCGAGCGTGAAAAGATCGCCGCCGCTTTGGGCCATGCCAAGGGCCGGCCGCCGATTCCCTGGAAGCTCATCCTGGGCAGCCGGCAGATGTGGACCGTGGCGGGCATGTATTTCTGTTACGGCTATGCCCTCAATATGTTCATCGCCTACTACCCGAAATATCTGGATGCGGCGCGCGGTTACTCGCTGAAGGAAATGGGCTTCTTCGCCAGCCTGCCGCTGGCGGCGGGCGTGGTGGGCGACATTTGCGGCGGGTTGTTCTCGGACATGATCATTCACCGGACCGGCCGCATCAAATTCGCCCGCCAAAGCGTGGCGATCGCGGGCTTCCTGATCGCGGCCGCCTGTTGCCCCCTGGCCGTGCTGGAACCCGACCGCTATATCAGCGCCGGCTTGTTCGGCCTGACCGTGTTTGGGCTTGAACTGGTGGTGGGCAATGCCTGGGCCGTGACCCTGGACATTGGCGGCAGCTTCGCCGGTTCTTGCTCGGCGGTGATGAACACTGCCGGCAACATCGGCGGCGCGTTGATGGCGACGGTCACGGTCTTCATCGTCGGCGCCTGGGGCTGGAATTCGGCCTTCTATGCCGTCTCGGTCCTCTCGCTGCTGGGGGCGCTGCTGTTCACCCAGATCGATGCGGGGCGCAAGCTGGTGCCGGACGCGACCAGTCCTGTTGTCTGAAAACCCCTGGAAAGGCGCTTCGGGGCGGCTTTTTGCCCGGGTTCACTTTTGCGCGGAATTGGCTATGGTCCGCCCCGCCATGGAACCATTCAAGACGCTTGAGGGCGTTGCCGCCCCCCTGAACATGATCAATGTCGACACCGACATGATCATCCCCAAACAATATCTGAAGACCATCCATCGCACGGGCCTGGGCAAGGCCCTGTTCGACGAGATGCGCTTCAACACCGACGGCAGCGAAAAGCCGGATTTCGTGCTCAACAAGCCAGCCTATCGCAAGGCCCAGATCCTGGTGGCGGGCGACAATTTCGGCTGCGGTTCGAGCCGCGAGCATGCGCCCTGGGCGCTGCTCGATTTCGGCATCCGCTGCGTCATTGCCCCCAGCTTCGCCGACATCTTCTATGGCAACTGCTTCAAGAACGGCATCCTGCCGGTCAAGCTGCCGCAGGAACAGGTCGACAAGCTGATGGATGATGCCGAGCGCGGCGCCAATGCCATCATCTCCATCGATCTTGAGAAACAAGAGATCCGCGGTCCGGACGGCGGCATGATCACATTCGAGGTCGATGCCTTCCGCAAGCAATGCCTGCTGAACGGCTGGGACGATATCGGCCTGACCATGCGCGCCGAAGACAAGATCGCCGGCTTCGAAAAGCAACAGCATAGCCAGGCGCCCTGGCTCTAATCCGGAAGAGAAAACGATGAACGAATATAAGCTCCTCCTGATACCAGGCGATGGTATCGGCCCCGAAGTGATGGATGCCACCATGCGGGTGGTGGGCTGGTTCGGGCAAAAGGGCCTGGCCTATAAGACCGAGGACGCTTTGCTGGGCGGCGTCGCCATCGACACGGTCGGCCGTCCCGATCCGGATGAGACCTTCGTCAAGGCCAATCAAGCCGACGCCGTGCTGATGGGATCGGTGGGCGGACCCAAATGGGACGCCCTGCCGTTTGAGCAACGTGCCGAGCGGGGCTTGCTGCGCATCCGCAAGGATATGGGCGTGTACGCCAATCTGCGCCCGGCTCTGTGCTTTGATGCCTTGAAGGACGCGTCAACCCTCAAGCCGGAAATCGTCTCCGGCCTGGACATACTGATCGTTCGCGAGTTGATGGGCGGCGTCTATTTCGGCACGCCGAAGGAAACCACCAGTCTGCCGGACGGCCAGAAGCGCGCGGTAGATACCGGCGTCTATACCACCAGCGAGATCGAGCGGGTCTGCCGCGTCGCCTTCGACATGGCGCGGTTGCGTTCCAACAAGGTGCACAGCGCCGAAAAGTCCAATGTGATGGTCACCGGCGTGTTGTGGAAGGAAGTTATCACCAAGCTGCACGCGCGCGAATATCCCGATGTCGAGCTGCACCATATCCTGGCCGACAATGCCGCCATGCAGCTGGTGCGCAATCCCAAGCAGTTCGACGTGCTGGTGACCGACAATCTGTTCGGCGATGTGCTGTCGGACGAGGCGGCGCAGCTCACCGGCTCCATCGGCATGCTGCCGTCGGCCTCGTTGGGCGACAGGAGGCCCAACGGCCTGCCATCGGCCTTGTATGAACCCATCCATGGTTCGGCGCCCGATATCGCGGGCAAGGGTCTGGCCAATCCGATTGCCACCATCCTCTCCTTCGCCATGTGCCTGCGCTATTCCTTGGGGTTGAAGGGGGAATCGGCGCGGCTGGAAAAGGCGGTCGATGCGGTGCTGGCGGAAGGCTTTCGCACAGGCGACATCATGCAACCGGGCATGACGAAGGTCGGCACCGGCGGCATGACCGATGCGATTTTGAAGGCGCTGGATAAATCCAAATAATCAGAATTTGTCATTCCAGCGTAAGCGGGAATCCAACTGCGTCTTGGTAGTCAACCTTGAAGTTGGATGCCCGCTTTCGCGGGCATGACAACTGAAATTGAATTAGTCCCCCTTCAACTCCCTTCGCGCCGCATGCAGCAACGGCTCGGTGTAACCCGACGGTTGTTCCTTGCCCTTGAACACCAAATCGCACGCCGCCCGGAAGGCAATGCCGTCATAGCCCGGTGCCATGGGCTGATAGAGCGGATCGCCCGCATTCTGCTGGTCGACCACCTTGGCCATGCGCTTCAAGGTTTCCAGCACCTGGTCTTTTTTGCATATGCCATGCTCCAGCCAGTTGGCGATATGCTGGCTGGAAATGCGCAAGGTGGCGCGGTCTTCCATCAATCCGACATTGTGGATGTCGGGCACCTTGGAGCAGCCCACGCCCTGGTCGACCCAGCGCACCACATAGCCCAATATGCCCTGGGCATTGTTGTCCAACTCCTGCTGCACTTCCTCGGGGCTCCAATTGGGCCGGTCGGCCAGCGGGATGGTGAGGATGTCGGCCAGCTTGGCCTGGGGGCGGGATTTCAACTCATCCTGCCGCGCCTTCACATCGACTTGGTGATAATGCAGGGCATGCAAGGTGGCGGCGGTGGGCGAGGGCACCCAGGCGCAGCTGGCGCCGGCTTTGGGATGACCGATCTTGGTCTTGAGCATGTCGGCCATCTTGTCCGGCATCGCCCACATGCCCTTGCCGATCTGCGCCTTGCCCTGAAAGCCGCAAGCGAGACCGATATCGACATTCTGGTCTTCGTAAGCGGCCAGCCATTTGGAGGCCTTCATGTCGCCCTTGCGCACCATGGCGCCGGCATACATGGACGTGTGCATCTCATCGCCGGTGCGATCCAGGAATCCGGTATTGATGAAGACGATGCGATCCTTGGCGGCGCGTATGCATTCTTTCAGGTTGGTGCTGGTGCGGCGCTCCTCGTCCATCACCCCCATCTTGATGGTGTTGCGCTCCAGCCCGAGAATGTCTTCCACGCCATCGAACAGCGCGCTGGTGAAGGCCACCTCGGCCGGTCCGTGCATCTTGGGCTTGACGATATAGATGCTGCCCGCGCGGCTGTTGCGGCGCTTCCCGCGAATGTCATGCAGCGCGATCAGCGACGTGACCACGCCATCCATCAATCCTTCGCCGATTTCGCTGACGCCATTCCCGTCTTCTGACGGCAACAGGATGGCGTCGCTGGTCATCAGGTGGCCGACATCGCGGATGAAAAGCAGGCTGCGGCCCGGCAAGCTCACGGACGCGCCATTGGGCGTGGTATAGACGCGGTCCGGGTTGGCGGCGCGCTCCATCATCTTGCCGCCTTTCTCGAACTTGGCGGTCAGGCTGCCATTCAACAGGCCCAGCCAGTTGCGATAGGCGCCCACCTTGTCCTCGGCATCCACCGCGGCGATGGAATCCTCGCAGTCCATGATGGTGGTGATGGCGGATTCCAGCACCACATCGCTGATGCCGGCTTTGTCGGTCTTGCCGATAGGGTGGTTGCGGTCGATATGGATTTCGATATGCAGGCCATTGTGCGATAGAAGAATCAGCGAGGGCGCCTTGGCATCGCCGGCATAGCCTTTGAACTGGGAAGGATGCTTGAGCGCCGGCACCAGGGCGTCTCCTTCGACAGACAGCGCACCGACATCTTTCCAGGAACCGGCGGCCAGGGCTGCGGCCTGGTCCAGCGCCTCGCGCGCAAAAGCGATGACCTTGTCGCCACGCTTCTGGTTGTAGCCTTTGCCCGGCGCCAACTCGCCATCCTGTGAAATCGCATCGGTGCCGTACAGCGCGTCATACAGGCTGCCCCATCGCGCATTCAGCGCGTTCAGCGCAAATCGCGCATTGGTCAGCGGCACCACCAATTGCGGCCCAGCCACTGTGGCGATTTCGGGATCGACATTGGCGGTGCCGATCTGGAAATCGGGACCTTCCGGTTGCAGATAGCCGATCTCCCTCAGGAAGGCGGTATAGGCGGCCGCGTCGATCGGCTTGGCGGGATGGGCTTTGTGCCACTGATCGATCGCTGATTGCAGCCGGTCGCGTTCGGCCAGCAAGGCCTTGTTCTGCGGCATCAGTTTGACGGCAAGCGCGGCAAATCCGGCCCAGAAGCTGTCGGGCTCCACGCCGCTGCCGGGCAGGGCTTCTTTCTCGATGAACGAATGGAGGACGGGGCTGACGTTCAGCCCGTGTTTTTCGATACGGTTCGACATGGGGTTGGCGCTTTTGGGTGGGTGAGAGATGAGCCTAATGGGCCGGGCAGTCGGGGTCAAAATGAAAAGTCGCCACCATCGATATAGGGTCCGAAGCGAACTTCAAAACCAAAACGACACTAGGGATCAATAAGTTGCCAGTGTCCTTCGATTCCGAAATTCGCCCGGAGATCGATATCAAGATCATGCGAATTTCGGAATCGGGACACTGGCCGGGGACCGGCCTTTTGATAGAAAAACCGGCGCGTCACATGCCTGGCATGGGGGGCACGGACCAGGGAATGACATAGGCCTGCAGCATGACGAAAAGCCCAACCATCG
>DATBCP010000138.1:0-21415 GCA_036270435.1 Rhizomicrobium sp.
ATAAGCGTCGCCATAGGCGGCCTGCACATCGCTGGCGGCACGGCGGGCATTGTCGGCGCCGATGGCGGTTCCCGCCAGCAGGCCCGCACCCGCGCCCGCGGCAGCGCCCAATCCGGCATTGCCGCCGGCTGCACCCAGCACCGCGCCCAGTGCGGCGCCGCCCAGGGTGCCGCCCACGGTCCCGCGAGTCTGCTCGCTCCGCGCCGCTTCGCCGGGCGTGGTGTAGCCGGTCCGTGCCGCCGCATCGCGGCGGCAGAACATGTCACGGTCCGCCATCGCCCTGTCTCGATCGGCTTGGGCTTGTTGCGCGCCTTGTGCCGAGGGGGGCAGATTCCTTTGCGCGTTGTCGTACGCACCAGGCGGAGGCGCAGGCGGAGGAGGCCCATCTTCGTCGTAATCGGGGGCGCTGCGCGCGCTGTTGGAAAGATCCGCCGGCGGGGCATTGGCCGGCTGCGCCATCGCGCTGGTGCCCAGCAAGGCCACCGTCAGCGCGGTAATAATCGGTGTACGGAACATCGAAAGCGTCTCCACGGGATCGTCCCTCCAGCAGGTGGAGATAGGAGAAACCCGGCGGTCTTCAATGTCAAAGGGAAGATTTGGCCATATTTTCGCCATCCGGAACCGCCGTTCATGCAGCGTTCAGGAAGGATTTGAAACGCTGCAGGCTCTGGCTTCAGGCCGCAGCTGACAGCGCGGCTCTACCGCGCCGCGGCGCCGGAGCCGCCCTTAGACAAAAGCCTGCGCTTCTATTTATGCGGCGGCGGAAAGCGCGGCGCGCCCACGCCGGCGCAACAATTCCGCCTCTTGATCGCTGAACATGGTGGCGGTGAGTTCCGCGCAAAGCAGGAACTGGGCGTTGACCACGCTGTTCTGCGGATCGGTTTTCAGCGCCTTCACCACATCCTCATTGTAGCGCTTGAGGAGCGTGGCGATCTCGTCATAGGCGGCCATTTGCTTGGCGGCAAAGGACGCCGCTGCCGCGAAAGGACGGCTGCCGGCCACCAGGCGGGCATAACGCAGCGCCATGTCATGCTTTTCCGCGCCGGGATGGCGGCTGAAATCCGCACCCTTGCCCTTGGAGGTCGGCAGAGCCGCCGCGAATTCCTTGGGCGCGCGGTCCATGAAACTTTCCATCACCTTGCCGATCTGGACGCGTTCGGCCAGAAGGCGCTTGCCCCATTCGCCTTCGCGCTTGAGTTCGATTTCCTTGACGATATGGCTGGAGAGGTCGGCAAAACTCTTGGCCTCGTCCAACAGGCGGTCGGCATCGAATATGGGATGACGGGTGGCCTGGATCGAGGTTTTCAGCGCATCCATGCGCGCGAATAGAATCTCACCCACCAGGCCCATATCGGTTTTGGAGATCAGGGTCTCGTCGGTATGGCGCGTCACCAGCAGCGGCAGGCGCAAGGCTTCCCAGGGCCGGTTCAGGCGATTCATCACAATGATCGGCACATAGGGCGCGACATCGGGCTTTTCGGCCACCAGCCGGTCATAGATTTCGCGCACCTGCCACACCAGCTGCTCGTTGAAGGCGTGGACCGGCATGGGCAACAGGACGATCAGCTGCTCGATGATCTCGCCTGCCGACAAGAGCAGCGCCATGTCCAAAACATCTTCGACGGCAAGCGCGTCGCCCAGCAGCGCCTGCGCCGACCGGCGCCCGGCTTCGGTGGCAAGCGCCTTGTACATGGCTTCCGCGGCAATCCGCCAAAAGCGGGCGGCGCGGGCCAGCGCGTCATCGGGCTTGTGCGCCAGGACAAGCGCCTTGCATTCGGCACTGTAGGCGGCGGCTTCCGCCGGAAGCAGGGTCTGCGTCACCCAATGCCAGGCCGGCACCAGCGAGCTGCGCGCGATGCAGCCCTTTTGCTTGGCTTTGCGCGGCATGCTGGTCAGCAGATCCTGGAACGGCCGGCAGAACAAGCGCAACGGCGTGGGCGTGCGATCGTAATTCTCGCGGCGCAGGACGGGACGAAGCCCTTCCATGATATCGTCATGCGGCAAGGTGCGGCCGTCCATCAGCCGGTCCACTTCCACGGCCATGGCAAGCCGCGCCGCGGCAGGCCCTGGAAGGCCCCCGAGAAAGGCTTTCAACATTCCGGTCTTGTCTTGCGGCATGATGGACACGCGGATCTGCAGCCTCCCGCTGCGCATGCCAACATTAGGGCCGATATCGTTAATGCCCTGTTTCTTTTATTGGATCGCGGGAAGCTCCAGGCGCGCCAGGACACCGCCAAGGGAACTCTCGCCCAGGGTGAAAAACCCACCGTAAAGCTTTGAAATATCCCGGACGATGGCAAGGCCCAGACCCGAACCGGGGACGCTTTCGTCCAGCCTTTCACCCCGTTCCCCAACCTGGGTCCGCTGTTCGGCGGAAAGGCCCGGGCCGTCATCTTCCACGGTCAGCACCAGTCGTCCGGCGGTTTTTTCGCCACGGACTCGCACGCGGGATCGCGCCCATTTGCAACCATTGTCGATCAGGTTGCCCAGCATCTCCTCCAAGTCCTGGCGCTCGCCCCGGAAATAGAAGCGGTCATCGCATTCCGCATCGATCACGATGCCGCGCGCCGCATGGATGCGGGCGATGACGCGGGAAAGATCGTCCATCACCGCGCAGACCTGGGTACGGTTGCCCAGCACATCCAGCGAGCCTGCGGCGCGGGCGCTGGTGAGATAATGATCCACTTGCCGGCGCATGGAGAAGACCTGCCGCTTCACCATCCCGGCAAGTGGCGCGGCGCCTGGATCCTTTTCATGAGCTTCGGCTTCGGCGGCGAGCACGGAAAGCGGTGTCTTCAGATAGTGCGCCAAATTCGAGACATGGGTGCGTGCCCGCGCCACAACTTCTTCGCTGTGTTGGATCAGCGAATTGAGTTCGGATGCCAAGGGCGCGATCTCGGTGGGAAATTTGCCGTCCAGCCGGCGCGCTTCGCCGTCCCGGATTTTGGTTAGTCCTTTGCTGACCTGGCCCAACGGCAGCAAACCCACCTTCACCTGCACCAGGATGGCCGTGATCAGGCCCAGCCCCAGAAGCAGGAAGGACCAGAACAGTGTGGCGTTGAAATCCTGCGTCTGGCGATCAACCTGGGCCATGTCGCCCGCGACCAGGAAGGTGTATTCGGTATCGCCGCTATTTTCCGGCGTAAGATCGACGCGCCGCGACACCACGCGCAGCTGCTGGTTCTCTGGACCCGTAGCGCTGCCCCAGGTCAGTACGCCCTTCTTGACCTGGTTGGTGGGACTGATCTCCTTGTCGAAGAGCGAACGCGAGATCTGACCGCCGCTGTTGCCGGTGCGGATCTGGTAATACAGGCCGGAATAGACCCGGTCGAAATTGTGATTGAGGAAACGGCCCTCCAGCATCACCCCGCCATTGGGATCGGGCTCGGCGGCGGCGATCAATCCATCCATGTCGGCTTGCAGCGCGGCATCGAAACTGTTCTGCGCCGCCATACGGAAGGCATTGGACAAGACTGCGCCGCCCACCGCCAAGCCTAACAGAGTCCATACCGCCGCCGCCGCGATCAGGCGGGACGATAGGGATTCAAGCCTCAGCCGCCGTGCCACCCAGTTTGGGATCTTCCAGGGAATAGCCAAGCCCGCGCACCGTCTGAATGAGGCCCGCGTCCAGCTTCTTGCGCAGGCGGCCGATAAAGACCTCGATCGTATTGGAGTCGCGATCGAAATCCTGGTCGTAGAGATGTTCCACCAATTCGGTGCGCGATACCACCTTGCCGCGATGGTGGGCAAGATAGGCCAGCAGCCGGTATTCCTGGCTGGTGAGCTTGACCGGATTGCCGTCGAAGGTGACGCGGCTGGCGCGGGTGTCGATCCTGAGCTTGCCGATCTCGATGTCGGCCGTGGCGATGCCGGCGGCGCGCCTGAGCAGCGCGCGCAACCTGGCCAGCAGTTCCTCGGTATAGAAAGGCTTGGCAAGATAATCGTCTGCGCCGGCGTCGAAACCTGCCACCTTGTCGCTCCAGCGGTCGCGGGCGGTGAGGATCAGGACCGGCATGGTCTTGCCGCCGCGGCGCCATTTCTCCAGCACGGTGACGCCGTCCATCTTGGGCAGGCCAAGATCCAGCACCACCGCATCATACGGTTCGGTATCGCCCAGGAAATGACCTTCCTCGCCGTCATAAGCCTGGTCCACCACATAGCCGGCATCGGCCAGCGCCTTTTTCAACAGCCGCTGCAAGTCCTTGTCGTCTTCCACCAGCAAAATACGCATGCGGTCCTCCTAATGCCGCCCGCGGTCGCCACCGCCACCGCCCCGGCCGCCCCAGTCACCATGGCCGCCGCCCCAGTCACTATGGCCGCCGCCCCAACCGCGTCCGCCGCCGAAACCGCGTCCGGCTTCGAATCCGGGCGCCGGCCTAGCATAACCGGGTCCGGCGCCGAAATTGCGGCCATAGCCCGGGCCATAGGGAGCGGGACCGTAGGACGGATAACGGTCCATATAGGGACGGCCGGGACCGGGCGGATATTCCGGCGGTCGATGATTGTCGAAACTGTCGCGTCCCGGCGACGTGCGCAGCACCCGGCCGCTGCGCGCATCGGTGTCGTACCAGATGACCCGGCCATCCGGCGTCATCCACTTCAAGTGATAATGCGGATCGCCGGACGGTCCATAGGTGGGGCCCTCCGCATCATAGAAATCTCCCGGATGCTCGCGCCGGATACCGGGCAAAAGCCGGTCCAACGGTTGGACGCCCCCCCGGCCGATCTGGGGCGGCGGCGGCCCATAGGGCTGCGCCTGGCTGACGTCGCCTAAGGAAGCGGCCAGCAAGACGCAGGCAAAGATGGACAAAAAAACATGGGCGCGCATGGGGTTGTTGTACGTCGGCGCACATGAACCACGAATGAACATCGCATCCAGACCCGGTTCAGTTTGGCGCGGCTAAGGTGCGGGTCATGGACGGCAAGTGGTCCGTTCGAATGCGATTTTAAGGAGACGATCATGTTTAGCATGAAAAACCTTCTGGCGGCAGCGTCTTTGGCAGTGGTTTCGGCTGCCGGTATCGGCGCCGCCTCGGCCGACTCCTGGGACCATGGCCGGCATGACGGCTGGCGTGACCGTGCGTTTGAACGCCATGACCGTTTTGAACATCGCGCCTATATCGACCGCTTCCGTCTGATGGATTCGCTGCGCTTCCATCATTACCGGATGATCGGCGACCCCTATTTCGTCCATGGCCGCTATGTGGTGCGGACCTATGACCGCTTCGGCCGTGTCGTTTTCGTCCAGGTGGATCCTTACAGCGGCGCCTTCCTCCGCGAGGTGATCCTCTGAGTCCTTCAAAGGCGCGATCCTGTTGTGTCGCGCCGGGAAATCTTGGGGCGTAAGGCCCATGGTATGCCCCTCCCCATAGGGCCCCAAGCGTCAAGTGGAGGGAGCCTGCGTTGAAAGGCGCAGGCTCCTTCCTTTTTTGGCGGAACTGTTTTTTTGTTGACCCCCATCCGTCACAGCTCGGGTTTGCGAAGTCGCAAACGCCTCGCTGCGACACCTTCCCCCTTCTTGATGCTTCGCATCAAAGGGGGAAGGAACCTGTCGGATGCTGCGGGTCGCTCGGCGGAATGCCTCACTCGAGCTCAAAGATCGTGTGATGCACCGGCAGCGGCAGTTCCAGAAATCTTCAGCCGCGCATTTCGTGCGGCGACCATCCGCTAGGGCCATGACCCGCCTCCCCCTTCGCGTGCGTCAGCACGCCCAAAGGGGGAGGTGGCCGAGACGGGCGCAGCCGCGGAGCGGATGCGTGATAGTCGAGGCCGGAGGGGGATCAAAAAATTAAACGCTACTCACGTCATTGCCCGAATAAGTGATCACCGCCGGCCTGAATTCCCATCCCCGCAACACCTTCACCGCGGCCTCCAGCGTCTCCTTGACCATGCCGCAACGGATGCCCTCCAGCATCTGTTCGGTGTTCAACGACACCGTCGCCGCCTGATGGCCGCGCGGTCCGGGCAAGGAGAGAAACAGCGGCACGGAATTCATCACCCCGGTCACGACAAATTCCTGGAACCATTTCTGGCGCACGGTCTTGAGCGGATTGTCCACCAGCATCAACCCGATGCCGGTGGAAAGGTCGAAGGCATCCGAAATGCCTTCGGTTTCGACATAGGCCAGCACGCCGGATTTGTCGGGGCGCCAGTCGTCGCTGAAAATATCCACCGTCCGCCAGGCGCAATAATAACTGCGGCAAACCGGCGGGCGGCTGTCATAAATCGCGCAACCGCCGCACGCCGCATGCCGGCAACGGGCTCCGGACAATTTCTGGATTTCCGGCTTGTTAATGGTGGGAAAGACGCAGCAGACGGTACACCCGCCGCAGTCTCGCCCTGGTATCAAACGCATGCCGTCCCACATGGGCTAGACCTTGGCACGGCAGGCGCCAAGCCGCCATTGGCCCCAGCACGCCCGCCACCTTGAAACCGCCGCAAATATCAGTCAGCAATCCGCACCATGCCCGATTGGCGAGACCGCCTCGATGTCGAGGCGTTGCGTGAGGCCGCGCAACGCGCCACGCCGCTCATCAGGCCTTTTGTTCCGGCTTTTGCCATCACCATGGGCGTGATCGCGTTTCCCCTGGCGCTGCTCTATCTCACGCCCCTGGCACTGGGCCTGTTTGCGCCCAAGCTCGATCCTGCCGTGGACCTCTATGCCGTCAACCGGCCCCTGGCTTTCACCTTCCTGGATGTGGACGGCAATGATGTCGGCCATCGCGGCGCCATTGTGGGCGAACGCCTGAAACTGGGCGAGATGCCGTCCTATCTTCCCGCCGCTTTCATCGCCATGGAGGATCGCCGCTTTTATCATCACAACGGCATCGATCCCCTGGGCCTGGCCCGCGCGCTGCTTTTGGATTTGCGGGCCCGGCGCGTGGTGGCGGGCGGTTCCACCATCAGCCAGCAGACCGCCAAGATCGTCTACACCAACCAGCAGCGCACCATGTCGCGCAAGCTGACGGAACTGATCGATGCCGCCGGCCTGGAAAAGACGCTGAGCAAGGAACAGATCCTGCAACTCTATCTCAACCGCATCTATCTGGGCAGCGGCGCTTATGGCGTGGACGGCGCGGCACGGGTCTATTTCGGCACCAGCGCGCGCAATCTCACTTTGGCCCAGGCGGCCATGCTGGCGACCTTGACGCGCGCGCCTTCGGTTTTCTCGCCCCGCCGCGACCTGCTCAAAGCGCAGCAGCGCGCCAGCCTGGTACTGGATTCCATGGTGGAGAACGGCGCCATCACCGAGGCCGACGCCACGAGTGCGCGCGCCCATCCCGCCGAGATAATCGATCGCGCCAGTGTGGATGCGCGCAATTATTTCCTGGATACGGCCGCCGACGAAGCGACCAAGCTGACCACGATGAATGGTGTTCCACCCCATGCCGACTTGGTGGTCCACACCACGCTGGAACCCAAAGTGCAGGAGGCCTCCCGGCTTGCCGCACTGCGCACGATCAACAAATACGGCAAGAAGACCCGCACCGGCGAGGCCGCGGTGGTGATGATGAAACCAGATGGCGCGGTCAGCGCCTTGATCGGCGGCATCGACTACCGGGATTCGGTGTTCAACCGCGCCACCCAGGCGCATCGCCAGCCGGGCTCGGCTTTCAAGCCCTTCGTCTATCTGGCGGCGCTGGAGGCGGGAAAATCGCCTTGGGAAACCCGTGACGATGAGGCGGTGGACATCGGCGGCTACCGGCCAGCCAATTTCGGCGGCAAGAGCTACGGCACCCTGACCCTGGCTGATGCCTTGGCCCATAGCGTCAACACCATCACGGTCAACCTGGCGCAGGAAATCGGCATGCCCAAGGTGGTGGCGGCCGCAAAGCGGTTGGGCATCACCTCGCCCCTGGAAGCCAATGCCTCGCTGGCACTGGGGACCAGCGAGGTGACGCCCATCGAATTGACCGCCGCCTATGCCCCCTTTGCCAATGGCGGCTATCGGGTGACGCCTTACCTGGTCACCGAAGTCGATATCGCAAACAGGATCGTTTATCAGCGCCAGGCAGCGCCGCCACAACGGGTGATCGACGAAGACGTGGATCGCGACATGAACGCCATGCTCTATGGCGTGGTGGTCAGCGGCACCGGCGGCTATTCCTCGCTGCATGGACGCGAAGCCGCCGGCAAGACCGGCACCACCCAGGATTCCCATGACGCCTGGTTTGTCGGCTACACCACCGACTATGTTGCCGCCGCCTGGGTGGGCAACGATGATTCCTCACCCACCCGCGGCGTTACCGGCGGCACCCTTCCCGCCTATATCTGGCGCGATGCCATGCTGGCGGCGGAACAGGGCAAGCCCTACCACCCGTTGGAGCGTTCGGTGCAGCCGCCGCCGGAAGCTTTCGACATCGCGTCATCGGGTGCGACCTGGGATGGGCGCGATGACGAAAGCTTTGGCCGTCCGCCCAACCTGCCGCCGGAAGAGTCGGAACCGCCCAGGCGGGAACGCCATCATCGCGGCGGGTTGCTGGGCTGGCTGTTCGGCGATGACGATGGCGGTGACGATGCGCCGCCCCGGCGCGACGACTCCGGGCGCTGAGACACAACCTCGGCTTTCGCACCGCGAAAGGCGAAATCAAATCATGTATAAGGCGGCCATGAATCGCCGCGCCTTCCTGGTTTCAACCTCTTTCGCCGCCCTGGCGCAGCCGGCCGCTGCGGCCACCGCCATCCGCTTCGTCACCGATTGGAAAGCGCAAGCCGAGCATGGCGGTTTTTATCAAGCGCTGGCGGATGGGCTGTATGCCAAGCGCGGCCTGGAGGTGAAGATCATCCAGGGCGGCCCGGACGTGAATGTGCCGCAACTGCTGGCGGGCGGGGCGGCCGATTTCGGCATGGGCTCCAACAGCTTCATCTGCCTCAACCTGGTCAAAACCCAAGTGCCGATCCGCGCGGTAATGGCCATCTTCCAAAAAGACCCGCAGGTGCTGATCTCCCATCCGCGCCGCGACATCAATACCCTGGCCGATATGAAAGGCAGGCCGGTGCTGATCTCGGCGGCCACTCTGAACGCCTTCTGGCCCTGGCTGCGCGCCAGGTTTGGTTTCAGCGACAAGCAGATCCGCCGCTACACCTATAACCTGGCGCCCTTCATCCTGGATCCCAACGCCATCCAAGAGGGTTATCTCACCAGCGAGCCCTTCACCATCCAGCAACAGGCCCATTGGGAGCCCAAGATCTTCCTGCTCTCCGACTATGGCTATCCCGGCTATGCCAATATGGTGCTGGTGCCGCAGAAATGGATCGACACCAATCGCCGCGCCGTGCAGCTTTTCGTGGACGCGACCCGCGACGGCTGGCTGCACTATCTGGACAATCCCGCCAAAGGCAATGTGCTGATCAAGCGCGACAATCCCGATATGAGCGACGCGATCCTGGCGCAGGCGCTGGACAAGATGAAGCGCTATGAGATGCTGCTCAGCGGCGATGGCAGGGCCTTCGGCCTGGGCAGCATGAGCGATGGACAATGGAAGCGCTTTTACGACACCATGGCGGCGGAGGGCCTGTATCCCAAGGGCCTGGATTATAAAAAGGCCTATGACCTGAGTTTCGTGCGCGCCACTTTGCAGAAGTATCGATGATCGCGCTGGACGGCGCCGGCAAACGATTCGCCCCGACTCAAAAAGAGGGGGGTACCGAGGCGTTGCGCGATCTTTCCTTTACCGTCAAAGCAGGCGAATTCGTCTCGCTGCTGGGGCCCAGCGGCTGTGGCAAGTCCACGGCCCTGAGATTGGTGGCAGGTTTGCTGCAGCCGGACAGCGGCACCGTCGCTTATCCAGGTGGAAAACCGGAAATCGGCTTCGTCTTCCAGGAGCCGACCCTGATGCCCTGGGCCGATGCCCTGACAAATGCGCGCCTGCCGCTGGATCTGAAGCGCGCGCTGCGCAGCCAGACCGAGGCACAGGCCGTCGCTGCGCTGGCGCGGGTGGGCTTGAAAGGGTTCGAACATGCCTATCCCCGCGAATTGTCCGGCGGCATGAAGATGCGGGTTTCCATCGCCCGCGCGCTCGCGGCCAAGCCGAAGCTGTTGTTGCTGGATGAGCCCTTCGCCGCGCTGGACGAGATCACGCGCGATGCGTTGGGTGACGACTTGCTCCGGCTGTGGCGGGAGGACGGACTGACAGTCTTATTCGTCACCCACAGCGTCAGTGAAAGCAGCTATCTTTCCCAGCGCGTGCTGGTGATGACGCCGCGCCCCGGCCGCGTGTCCGCCGATATCACCTTGGCGGCGGGACGTGACACGCGGCTCTCATCATCCACGATCGAAGCGCAGCGCCGCATCAGCCATGAATTGAACCGTGCGATGGCAGCATGAGGAGAATTCTCGATATCAGCTTGCCGCTGCTGGTTGCCTTGGCTGTCCTGGGCGCCTGGGAATGGGCCGTGACGCATTGGCAGGTGCCGGTCTATGTGCTGCCGGCGCCATCGGCGATTGCCAAGGCTTTCGCCGAAAATTTTTCCTCGCTAACGCAGGCGCTGGCATCGACCTTGACCGTGACGCTGGAAGCTTTCGTCGCCGCCACCGTGCTGGGGATCGCAACGGCGATCGCTTTCTCGCAAAGCCGTTTGCTGGAAAGGACGCTCTATCCCTATGCGGTGATCCTGCAGGTGACTCCCGTGGTCGCCATTGCGCCATTGATTTTGATCTGGGTGGGATTTGAGCGCATCAACCTGGCGCTGACCATTATTGCCACCATCGTGGCCTTCTTTCCCATCCTGGCGGGGGCGACGCTGGGTTTGAAGTCGGCGGATTTCAACCTGATCGATCTCTCCCGGCTGTACGGCGCGTCGCGCCTGCAGACATTGTGGCGCATCCGTTTGCCAACCGCGCTGCCTTATCTGCTGTCGGGCATGAAGACCGCCGGAGGCCTCGCCTTGATCGGCGCGGTTGTGGCGGAATTTGTTGCCGGCTCCGGTACCGCCACCGGACTGGCCTGGCGAATTGTGGAATCCGGCAACCGATTGGAGATCGCCACTTTGTTCGCGGCCCTGGCGCTTCTGGCGTTGACCGGAATCCTGATCTTTGTCGCGCTGTCGCTGTTGGAATGGTGGCTGCTGCACCGTTGGCACGAAAGCGCTATCGACTCTGGCGCTCAATCTTGATCGGCGCCGTCTCGCGCATGGTGAGCATCGAGAGCACGCCCAGCGCCAACGCGCCGCACATATACCAGGCCGGCGCCAGCGGCGATCCCGTCACTGCCGTGAGCCAGGTGACGACGAGAGAGGCCGTGCCTCCGAACAGCGAAATCGCCACGGCATAAACCAGGCCGATGCCGCCGGAGCGTATCTCAATCGGCAGGCTTTCTCCCACCTGCGCCATGATGGAAGGAAGCCCCAAGGCCAGCAGGGCCGCCATCAGCGCGACGGTCGCATACAGCACTGTCGGCGTGCGCAGATGTGACATTGCCATGAAGCAAGGCAGCCCTACGACACACAAGAGACTATAGGCACCGATCATAACCGGCTTGCGCCCGAAACGATCGCTGAGCCAGCCACCGATCGGATTGAAGATCACACCCATGGCGCCGCCGATCACGACGGCGCCAAAGGCCTGTGCGGGGGAAAAACCCAGCGTGTGGGTGGCAAAGAGATTGATGTTGATCAGGGCATAGGTGGAAATGGTGGCGCTGGCCAGCACCAGCAGCGTCAGCAATGCCAGCCCGACCTGCGCCAGCGTCGGGCGCGGGAGCCGGGCGCTGCTTTGCCGCTCGAATGTTTCAGGCAGGTGACGCCGTATCGCCAAGGCCAACGGCACTACGCTGGCGCCCAACAACATGGCGACGCGCCAGCCCCAGGCCGTCAAATGTTCGGACGTCAGGGCTCTTGCCAGCACCACTCCCACAATTCCCGCGCACAGGGTTGCCGCCTGCTGGGTGGCGAATTGCAGCGAGACGTAAAGCCCGCGCTTTGCGGCCGGTGCCGCTTCCATCAGAAAGGCGGTGGTGGGGCCGACCTCTCCGCCAAGGGCAAAGCCCTGGACCAAGCGGAAGATCACCACCAGCACAGGTGCGGCCACGCCGATGGCGGCATAGGAAGGCGTCAAAGCCAGCCCCACGATGCTCAACCCCATCAAGCCGAACGAGAGCAGCATGGCCGGTTTGCGGCCGGTGCGATCCCCCAACCGGCCAATCAGCGCACCCCCCAGCGGCCGGGTGACGAATCCCACCGCGAAGGTTCCCAAGGTCAAAAGCAGACTGCCAGTCGCATCCTTGACCGGAAAGAACACCGCACCAATCTGCACGGCGAAAAACCCGAAAATCAAAAAATCGTAGAATTCCAAGGCGTTGCCCGCGACAACGGCAACCAATTGGGCCCGGCTCAATTTTGGCTTTGCAGTCACGAATCCCCCGCTGGCCGCCACTATGCCTTCTTCTGTCACGTCAATAATACCTTTTTTTTATGTAATTCACAAAAAACTACAGAACAGGTATGTTGAAGTCTTGATTTCCCGCATCAGAAATGGTTTTTCCCGCCCCCATGGCGCACCAGAATCAAGGCCTTCAGATGCTGACCGCGAACCGCTTGCGGGATGGCGACGTTTTATACCGTAAGGGTGACGGCTGGGTGTTGATGCTGACCGAGGGCGACGTATATCCCGATCAGGCCGGCGCCGATGCGGCCCTGGCCGCGGCCACGTCCGAATTGGCGCACAATGAGTTCGTCGCCCCCTATCTGTTCGAGGTGCGTGACGTGAATGGTAAAATCACGCCGGTGAAGGAACGCGAGATCATTCGCGCCGCCGGTCCCACGGTTCATCCCCATACCGGCAAGCAGGCGGGCCAAACTCATGCTTGAGGAGTTCCATGCTTAACACCCTGGTCAAACCGGTAGCGCCCAACATGTACCGCTATGACGAATTCGATGCGCAATTCGTCGGCGAGCGGGTCAACCAGTTTGCCGGCCAGGTGGCGCGCCGCCTGTCGGGGGAACTGACGGAAGACCAGTTCAAGCCCTTGCGCCTGATGAACGGGCTCTACCTGCAGCTGCACGCCTATATGCTGCGGATTGCCGTGCCCTATGGCACGCTCTCATCCAAGCAGATGCGCAAGCTGGCCCATATCGCCCGCACCTATGACAAGAACTTCGGCCATTTCACCACCCGCACCAACCTGCAGTTCCACTGGATCAGGCTGGTGGATGTGCCCAAGATCCTGCGCGAACTGGCGGATGTGGAGATGCACTGCATCCAGACATCCGGCAATTGCGTGCGCAACGTGACGTCCGACCAATTCGCCGGCGCCACCGATGAGGAGATTGAGGATCCCCGCCCCCTGGCCGAGATCATCCGCCAATGGTCGTCGCTCCACCCGGAATTCGTTTTCCTGGCCCGCAAGTTCAAGATCGCGGTAGGCGCCACGCAAACCGACCGCGCCGCGCTGCAATGGCATGATATGGCAGTGCAGGTCGTGAAGAACGAAAAGGGGCGGGTCGGTTACAAGGTGATGGCCGGCGGCGGCATGGGCCGCACGCCCTATGTCGCCCATACAATGAGCGAATTCGTCGAGCGCGAGGATATCCTCGCCTATCTGGAAGCCGTGCTGCGGGTCTATAACCAGGACAGCCGCCGCGACAACATCCACAAGCAGCGCATCAAGATCCTGATCAATGCCATCGGGCTGGAGGAAATGCGCCGCCGGGTGCAGCGCGAGTTCGAGGAATTGAAGCGCATGGGCACGCTTCAGCTCCCCAAGGAGGAGCTGGACCGCATCGCCGCCTATTTCGCGGCGCCCAAATTCGAGACCGGACTTTCCGACGTCATGCCCGATGCCGGACCGGGCTTTGCCAACTGGGTGAAGACCAACATCCACAAACACAAGGCGCCGGGTTACGCCATCGCCACCATCACTTTGAAGACGCCGGGCCAGGTGCCAGGCGATGCCACCGCCGAGCAGATGGATGCCATCGCCGACTTGATGGACCGCTTCAGTCTGGGCGAGGTGCGCGTCACCCATGAGCAGAACCTGGTCCTGCCGCATGTGAAGAAGCAGGACCTGCCGGCGATCTATGGCAAGCTGAAGGAACTGGACTTTGCTTCGCCAAACGCCGGGCTGATCACCGACATCATCGCCTGCCCTGGCCTGGACTATTGCGATCTGGCCAGTGCGCGCTCCATTCCGATTGCACAGAAGATCGCCAAGAGGTTCGAAGACCTGGATCGCCAGCACCAGATCGGCGAGCTGAAGATCAAGATTTCCGGCTGCATCAATGCCTGCGGCCACCATCACGCCGGCCATATCGGCATTCTGGGCGTCGACAAGAAGGGCGTGGAATTCTACCAGCTGGTGCTGGGCGGTTCCGGCGCGGAGGATGCCAGCGTCGGCACCATCATGGGTCCGGGCTTTGGCGAACACGAAATCGCCGACGCGGTGGAGCGGGTGGTCGACGTCTATCTCGCCGAGCGCAAGGACGGCGAGCGCTTCCTGGACACCTATCGCCGCATCGGCATGGAGAAGTTCAAGGCCGCCGCCTATCAAGAGGCGGCCGCGGCGTGACCAAACTAATCAAGAGCGGTACCTACGCGCAGGACATCTTTGCGCCCGTGGCGGACGACGCGCCCCTGCCGGAAGGCGCGGTGATCGTATCGCTGGCGCGCTTTCAGAAAGATCGCGAGGCCTTGCTGGCACGCAACACACTGGTCGGCATCAGGCTCCAGGCCAGCGAGAATCCGGAACTGCTGGGCGCGGACGTGAACCATTTTTCGCTGATCGCGCTGGAATTCCCCAAATTCCGCGACGGCCGCGCCTTTTCCTGGGCCCGCATGCTGCGCACCCGGCTGGGCTATACGGGCGAAATCCGGGCGGTGGGCGACTTCCTGTTTGACCAGGTGAATTACCAGCACCGCGTCGGTTTCGATGCCTGGGAAGTGCCCGACCATTTCACCCTGGAGATGTTCAACCGGGCGCTCACCGAGATGACCAATGTCTACCAGCCCTCGACCGACGGGCGGAAGACCATCCGCGAACTCCGGGCCAGCCGCTAACGCCGCCCCGCCCCCAGTAAAGCTGAACCGGACATGAATGGCGGAAATTTCATTTGAAAGCCGCTTTTTCCCAACGCGAGGGGGCGCGGCGGAGGCTAGAGTTCCCCCGATTTCAAGGCCGGATTCTCTCCATGCACAAAGCTCTTGTACCCATGCTCGCCTCGCTGGCCTTATGCGGTGCGGCGACCGCGGCGCTGATCGCCACCAATGCCCGCGCCGACCAGACCGTCCGCAAGCCGGTGATGATCGCATTGGTGACACCCAACAACCTGCCGGGCCGCATGGCCGCAGCCCCGTCCGAAGGCGGGTCCATGCCCGATGGCGCGATGCGCGATATGGGCCCCCGGCGCGAGCAGATGTGTCACGATATGTATGCCGGCAAGGTCGGCGAGCTCGCCTTCCTGGAAGCCAAGCTGTCCCTGGATGCCAAACAGGCACCGCTGTTCGACCGCTGGAAGCAGACCAGTCTGGATATCGCCAAGGAGCATGAGGGCGCGTGCATCGGCAAGCCGCCGCGCCGCGCCGAGCAGCGCGGTCAACGCACCAGCGTGGTGGACCGGCTGACTGAGGAAGAAGACATGCTGAAAAAACGCCTGGCCGATATCCAGGCCGAACGCCCCGCGCTGACGGCGCTCTACAACGCCCTGACGCCCCAGCAGAAGCAGGAGTTTGGCCGCGGCGACCTGCATCGCATGGCGCATCTTCACATGATGATGGGCATGATGGACCGGCCGCATCCCGGAATGGGCATGATGCGGCACGGCCCCCTAAACGGACCAATGGATCCGCCGCCAGGTCCCATGGGCGCACCGCCGGAACCGCCTCCGCCGCCGGCACAATAGCCGTCAAGAACCATCAAGAAACTGTCACGAAGGGCTGCGTCTTGCGACGCAGCCCTTTTTTATTTGCGCTGGGCGCGCTCTTGGCCCACAACGCCAGCCAGATGAATGCGCCTGTGACCCTGCCCGGACGTTTCGACTCGCTGCCGCGCTTTGCCAGCGCGCTGAAGGCGATCGAAAGCCTGAAACCCGGCGAACCGCTGTATCTGGTCCACCCGGAGAAATTCGCCGCCGCCGCCAAACAGTTCCTGGACGGCTTTCCCGGCGATGTCCTGTATGCGGTGAAATCCAATCCGCATCCCGTGGCGCTGAGTCATTTGTGGAACGCCGGCATCCGTCATTTCGATACCGCCAGCCTGGGCGAGATCGAAGCGGTCAAGGGCCTGCTGCCGTATGCCGTTTGCCATTTCATGGCGCCGGTGCGTTTGCCCGGCCAGGCCAAGGCGGCATTTGAAAAACACGCCGTCAGCGATTTCGTGGTCGACAGCGAGGCCGAGCTGGACAAGCTGTTGGCCGAGATCCGCGATCCCAAGAAGATCCGCGTCTTCGTGCGGCTGGTGGCACAGTTGGGGGGGGCCCTGTTGGAGATGTCCAGCAAATATGGCTGCCGGCCGGAGGAAGCGTCCAAGCTGCTCAAGCGCGTGCAGACGGCGGGTGCCCGGCCCTGCCTCACCTTCCATGTCGGCTCGCAATGCCTGTCGCCCTTTTCCTATGCCCAGGCGATCGAGATTGCCCAGCGCACCATCACCATGTCCGGTGTGCAGATCGCCGCCCTGGACATCGGCGGCGGTTTTCCCGCCGCCTATTCGGGACAGGAGCCGCCGCCCTATCACTGGTATTTCGACATGATCAAGGAAGCGTTGAATGCGCTGGGCCGCCCCGACCTGCATGTGATGTGCGAGCCGGGACGCGCGCTATGCGCGCCGGGCCTGTCCCTGGCGGTGCAGGTGGTGATGCGCCGCGGCGATCGGCTGTACATGAATGACGGCATTTATGGCAGCTTCGACGAGCAGCGTTTTGCCAGCTTTGACGAAGATTATCCGCCCACCGGCATCACGCTGGACGGCAAAGGCAAGGCCAAGCTTTTGTCCGGCGAAAAGCGGCCGTTCCGCGCCTATGGCCCGACCTGCGATTCCGCCGATGTCCTGCCGCGGCCGGTGATGCTGCCCAACAGCATCGCCAATGGCGACTATATCCTGTTCGATGCCATGGGCGCGTACACCGTGTCGTCGCGCTCCAACTTCAACGGATATTATCCGGATAACTGGGCAGTGATCGGGCAGTGATAGCTGATCGCTGCCGCGCAGCCCTATCGGGCTGCTTGGCGTTCGGCCGGAAAAAGGTCCACTGGACCTTTTTCTAATCGGCCTCACGGGCGGTCATAACCGGCTGACCGCTAGCAACGTCCCGCAACGGCTGCCAAAAATATCTTTACCGGAAAAACACTTCTCTCCGTTAGCCTTGGTGGTCCGCGTCATCGCTTCGCGAGAGAGGCATGGTCAGCAAGGATTTCCTGGCGCAACTCGAAGGCTATGGCCTGACGACGGCGGAAATCCACTACCACATGCCCGACCATCCCAAGCTGTTGCAGCAATTCATCTGGCAGGATTACGACCTGGCGCCGCTGTTTCCCGGCCTGAAGCAATTCCTGGACTTCTGGCAGCGCGAGTTGGAAGGCGCCCTGCATTCCGTGCGGGTCGCGCATGCCCAGCTGATCAGACCTTCGGAATGGAAATTGGTGGACGGGCTGTTCCGCTTGAATTGACGCGCAAATTCCGCGCCGCTTTACCGGCTGTTAAGCGGTGAATCGCCCCTACCAACGGAACCTTAAGAGGAATGCGCCACAATGCCGTGCAAAGGACATGGCATGCCCACGCCTGAAAAACTTTCCCGCCTGATGGAGTTGGCCGATCAGGGCCCGGCTCTGCGCGCGGCCTTGGCGGAA
Organism: Rhizomicrobium sp.; assembly: GCA_036270435.1. Taxonomy (GTDB): domain Bacteria; phylum Pseudomonadota; class Alphaproteobacteria; order Micropepsales; family Micropepsaceae; genus Rhizomicrobium. The sequence continues at coordinate 17,777 of DATBCP010000138.1, forward strand.
GAAGTCGCCGAGCTGTTGGCGTCCTGGCCGCCTGATTATCCCGAAAGCATGCGCGAAATCTGCGAAGCGCTGTTGGCCAATGCCGCACGGGATATCGATGCGCCCAGCCGTGCGAAGCTGCGCGTCCAGCTCTGTTCCCAGCCGCGGCTGGCACAGCGCGTGCTGCCGCGGGACGTGGGCTCACAGCTCTTGATCGAAGCGGCTCGCACGGGCCGGGAGCTGACCGGAGCTCTTGCCCAAAGCCTGGGCGTGGGTGGCCGGATCGCCCACGACATCCTAGAGGATGAAAGTGGCGCCAAGCTGGCTGTCGCTTGCAAGGCGGCCTGCATGGACCGGACCGTTTTTTCCGCCTTGGTGCTGCTGACCCATCCCGCCCGCGACCGCAGCCATGCTTTTGACATGCTGGATGCGTTCGACACTGTGCCTGTCGGCGAGGCCAGCCGCCGCTTGCGCAATTGGCAAAGCACGGACCAGCTTCTTTCCGCCTAACCGGTCAGTTCTCTGCATGCACTTCGTGCCGCTCCCGGGTCTTGAGGAACTTCACATTGGGAAAACGGTCCGCCACATAGCCGATCTCCCAGGCGCTTTTGGCCAGAAAAACTGGGGCGCCGTCGCGGTCGGTGGCCATGCCGCCCTTGTTGGCGTTGGAGAATTTCTCGATCTCGGCCGGGGTCCCCGACAGCCAGCGGGCGCTGTCGAAGGGTGAGGCTTCCAGGCCAGCTTCCAGGTCGTATTCCGCCACCAGCCGCGACTTGAGCACGTCCAGCTGCAGCGCGCCCACCACGCCGACGATCCATTGGCTGCCGATGGCGGGCTTGAACAATTGGGTGACGCCTTCTTCCGCCAGCGATTCCAAGGCCCGCGCCAGATGCTTCTGCTTCATCGGATCGGCGAGCCGCACCCGGCGCAGGATTTCCGGGGCAAAATTGGGGATGCCGGTGAAAACGACGCTGCCCGACTCCGACAGCGTGTCGCCCACCCTGAGCACACCATGATTGGGGATGCCGATGATATCGCCGGGCCAGGCCTCATCCACCGTCTCCCGCTCGCTGGCGAAGAACAGGATCGGATTGTGCACCCCGATGGTCTTGCCGGTGCCCGATTGTTTCAGCTTCATGTTGCGCTTGAATTCGCCGGAGGCCAGCCTGAGGAACGCCACCCGGTCACGGTGATTGGGGTCCATATTGGCCTGCACCTTGAAGACAAAGCCGGTGACTTCCTTGTCGCCCGGCTGGGCAGGGCGGTCGACCGCGGCCTGGGCACGCGGGCTGGGGGCATTCCGGGCCAGCGAATCCAACAGTTGCGCCACGCCGAAATTCTTCAAGGCGGAACCGAAATAGACCGGCGACTGATGGCCTTCCAGGTAGGTGGCGAGGTCGAATTGGTGCAGGCCCTCGCGCGCCAACATCACCTCTTCCTCCAGCTTGGCTTTCAGCTCGTCGTCCAGCCGTCCCTCGTTGAAGGGAACAAATGCGTCCTGGCTGAAATCGAACACGCCCTTGAAGTTCAACCCCATGCCCGCCGGCCACATCATGGGCGCGGTCTCGATCTGCAGCTGGTCGGAAATCTCATCCAGCAGCTCGAAAGGATCGCGCGCTTCCCGGTCCATCTTGTTGATGAAGGTCATGATGGGAATGTCGCGCAGCCGGCAGACCTCGAACAGCTTGCGGGTCTGGGCCTCGATGCCCTTGGCGGCGTCGATCACCATCACCGCGGAATCCGCCGCCGTCAGGGTGCGGTAGGTGTCTTCGGAAAAGTCTTCGTGGCCGGGCGTGTCCAGCAGGTTGAACACCGCGTCCTTATACTCGAACGTCATCACCGCCGAGGTGACGGAGATGCCGCGCTCCTGTTCGATCTTCATCCAGTCGGACTTGGCCCGCCGCGCTTCGCCCCGCGCCTTGACCCTGCCGGCGGCATGGATCGCCCCACCCAGCAGCAAGAGATGCTCGGTCAAGGTGGTCTTGCCGGCGTCGGGATGAGAGATGATGGCGAAGGTGCGCCGTCTAGCGGCTTCGCTGGCGGGGGTACGGCTCATGACGGGCGGGGTTAGCAGGACCGGCCCGCCACGGCAAGGCCGGCACCCCTGGCCGCTTTAGAGCTGCACGGTTCCTTTCGCCTGACCCATCACGCGCCGCGCCCGCAAATACATTTCCACCGCGCGCAGGCTGAACAGGAAGGCGCTAAAGACAATCGAGGCGTCGGAGATCAACACCATGTCCAGGTGCCAGCTGCTGGCCTCCATTTGCAGGCCTGTGCGCAACCCCATGCGGAACAGGATCAACACCGCAATCACCAGGATGGCGGCCTGCCCGCCCTTGACCATCAGCGTGCCGTCCTCGGGATGGACGTCGATGGCCATGGTGCGGCCCCACTGCCAGCCCGCCACGCCGCCAAGCGCCGCCGCCAAGGCCAGCCAGGCCCAATCCTGGGCCAGGAAATGCCGCACGGCGTGCTGACCGGGCTGGGGCACGAACAGGATCAGGCCTGCCGCGGTCAACAGGATGGCGGGGCGGATCCACAACCGTCCCACCTTCAAGGGCTGGGCCTTGCTCAGCTTGCGCATGCGCAAAAACAGCACCGGCAGGATGATCACAAGTGGGAGAAACAGTTTCAGGGCGTCTTGCTGGGTCATATGCGCACTTGGCCGCCGAACAGGGTTACGGATGCAGCACTTTAAACAATCGGCTCGTCGACAAAAGCACGGCCCTGGCGGTCCTCGATCTCGACAATCCACAGATCCGGGTCGAATTTCACTTGCTTGTCACACCATTCCTGGGCGCGGGCCTCGGACACGAAATCCCCCAGGGGCCGGGCCCAGACCAATTCGCCCTTGGCATTGCGCGCCTGGTTCAGCACCAGCACCGTGCCATCCAATTTTGCCAGCTTGAGGATGATGGCGCCGGCTTCCTCGGCCCCGCTGCGCACCACAAAGGCGCTGGCGCCCTCCACCTGGACGCGGCGGATCAGGGCGCGCACGAAGATTCCGGCTTTGAGGCGAGGGGTCGGCGTCATAAGCGTTTATGTAGAGCAAACTGATATGGCCGGCGCGAGCTATTTTGTGATCTGAGCAGGAGCGAGGAGCGATGTGGGCAAATAGCCCATGAGCGACGAGCGACGAACTCAGGACGCAAAAGAACCGCGTTAGCTTGCCAGAGCCTGCTGGCTGCGCGCGCGAATAAGAGCAACGGTCGCGTCGATCTCCGACAGCTGATCGGCGGGCGTCTTCTCGGGATAGAAGACCTGATGCAGGCTGAGCGCGGCATGGCCCAGCAAGTGCATCGAGGCATTGCGGTCCACGCCCAGTTCCAGCCCTTCGGTCGCCGCCCGCACCGAATCGCACCACTCCACCGCCGCGTCATGCTCGGTTTCGCGGCAGCGCCGCTCGATGGAGCGGGCCAGGGCAGCCAGCTTCTGCAGATCCACCTGCACCGTGGCCACGCCCGGCCGCTGTTCCTGCATCAGCCGCCACAGGATGCATATCTGGAAGGCGTCGCGCTTGAGCTTTTCAGTGTGCAGCTTTTCGCGCGCCGCCCTCAACTCCACATCCATCACCTTGGCGATAGCGTCCGGCGACAGACGGTCCTTGGCCTTCATCTTGAGCGAGTTGGGCGGATTGAAAGCGTCGGCGGCCGTGACGGC
>DATBCP010000139.1:0-1827 GCA_036270435.1 Rhizomicrobium sp.
GGTATTGCGGTATGAAACATCAATCCCTCCCCGGTTGAACGGGCGGCATTGCCCGACGGCGGTTGAGGTACGCCCGCTTCAGGCCCAAGTCAATCACGGGTCGGTGAAACGGGACTGTTATGCCGGAACGTGGTGGCCCCAGAGCCACAAGGCTGGCGCCGTGCCAGGCAGGGCTTTAGCTTTGTATCATGAGAGTTTGGAACATCGCCCATCGCGGCGGCGCGCAGTTGATGCCCGAAAACACGCTGGCGGCGTTTCAGGACGCCATGACGCGCGGCTGCGACGGCGCCGAACTGGACGTGCAACTGACGCGCGACAGCGTGGCGGTCGTGCATCACGATTTTCGGCTCAAGCCGGGTCTGGCGCGCAAGGATGGCGCGTGGCTGACGCAGCCGGGGCCGCGGATCAAGGATCTGTCGCTGGAGGAATTGCAACAATTCGATGTCGGCACGCCGCAGCCCGGCGGCGATTATGCAAGATCGCATCCCTTGCTCAAGCCGATGGAGGCAGGAATACCGACGCTGGCGGATGTCGTTGCGTCGACCAAGGACCGGCCCTTTGTCCTGTTTGTGGAATTGAAGTGCGACGCCGGCGATGACAGCGCCGATCCCATCGCCTTGGCGGATGCCGCCCACCGGTTGATCGCGGCTCAAGACAGATTGGATGGGACGATATTCGTCGGCTTCGATTGGCGCGCGCTATTGCGCATTCGCGAGCTTGGCGGGGTGTGCTGGTTCACCGCCGACAAGCTCGGCGGCAGCGCGCGGCCGGTGATCGACAGCATCGCGCAGGCGGGCGGGCAGGGCTGGTTTCCCAATTTTGCCGACGCCACGCCGGAGAATGTTGCTTATGCGCGCGATCGGGGTCTGAAAGTCGGCGCCTGGACCGTGAACGAACCTGCCGATATGCGCCAGCTGATGGAGCTGGACGCGATCTGCACGGATAGACCGGATTTGCTCTCTTCTCTCCATGGCCGGGCCCCCTGAACCGCGCGAAGCGCGGTCAGAGGGTAAACTTCACGACCCGGCCATCCAACTTTTTGATGGCCGCGCTGGCGCGCGGCGATGGATGGGCGGCTCAAGGCCGCCCATGGAGAGTTGAGCTTAATCAGAGCCCTTCGAACAACGCCGTCGACAGATACCGTTCCGCGAACGACGGAATGATCGCCACGATGGTCTTGCCTTCATTTTCCGGCCGCGCCCCCACTTCGATGGCCGCCGCGATCGCCGCCCCGGACGAGATGCCCACCGGAATGCCTTCCAGCCGCGCCGCCTGGCGCGCCGTTTCCAGCGCGGTTTCATTCGAAATGGTGATGACTTCGTCGATCACCTTGCGGTCCAGGATCGCCGGCACAAACCCCGCGCCGATGCCCTGGATCTTGTGCGGTCCCGGCGCGCCGCCCGACAGGACCGGAGAATCCTCGGGCTCCAGCGCGATCATTTTCACCGAGGGTTTTTTTGCTTTCAGCACTTGGCCCACGCCGGTGATGGTGCCGCCGGTGCCGACGCCGGAAATCACGATGTCCACCTTGCCGTCGGTGTCGTTCCAGATCTCCTCCGCCGTGGTGGTTCGGTGGATTTCCGGATTGGCGGGATTTTCGAACTGTTGCGGGATCACCGCGCCGGGATTGACCGCCACCAGCTCGTGGGCGCGGGCGATGGCCCCTTTCATGCCCTTGGCGGCTTCGGTCAGTTCGATTTGCGCGCCCAACAGCATCAGCATCTTGCGCCGTTCCAGCGACATGGATTCCGGCATCACCAGGATCAGCTTGTAGCCCTTGGCAGCGGCGACAAAGGCAAGCGCAATGCCGGTATTGCCGCTGGTCGG
>DATBCP010000140.1:0-3491 GCA_036270435.1 Rhizomicrobium sp.
AAGTTTATCGGCAGCGTGCCATCAACCCGATCAGTATGCATCCGATCCGGAATCGGTGGAAGGCTGGGCCTTCTGCATTCTATTGCAGCGTGCGCCGGACGAGGCCAAGCTCCGCCAAAATCACCGGGGGGATCCATGCCCAAACCACGCCTTGTGGCCCTTGCCAGTCTATTCGCCATTGCGCCAGCCCTTGCCCAAGAGCGGGCGCCCGAACCGCCCCCGCCGGTTGCGGTCACCATCCTGTCCAAACCCGTCACCGCCAATATCGCCAACACCGACCAGCAGTTGCTGAATGCCGATGCCGACCAGGACAACTGGCTTCTTCACGGCCGCACCTATGACAATCAGCGTTTCTCGCCGCTAACCCAGATCACCCGCGACAATGTCAAGCGGCTGGCGATCAAAGCCATTATCCATACCGGCCAGGTCAACAGCACGGAAGCGACGCCGCTGGTGGTGGACGGAATCATGTATGTCTCCACGCCCAACGATCATGTCCAGGCCTATGACGCTGCCACCGGCGAGCTAAAATGGAGCTACAATCCGGTGCTGGCCTATACCGACAATTGCTGCGGTCCCCAGTCGCGTGGCGTGGCGGTGGCCTATGGCAAGGTGTTCGTCGCGCAACTCGACGGCCATGTGGTGGCGCTGGACGCGCGCACCGGCGCGGTGATCTGGAAAAGCGTGATCGCCGATACCATCCCGGACCCGTCGCACTATTATGCCTTCACCATGGCGCCCCAAGTGTTCAACGGCATGGTGGTGGTCGGCAATTCGGGCGCGGAATATCCCACAAGGGGTTTTGTCCAGGCGCTGGATGCGGCCAGCGGCAAGTTGATCTGGCGCTTCTACACCACCGCGGCACCCGACCAGCCCGGCGGCAACACATGGAGCGAGGACAGCTGGAAGTATGGCGGCAGCTCGGTCTGGAACACGCCTGCGATCGATCCCAAAAACAATCTGGTCCTGTTCGCCACCGGCAACCCCAATCCCGACTATTGGGGCGAAAACCGCAAGGGCGACAATGCCTATACCGATTCCATCGTCGCCATCGATTCCCGTACCGGCAAACTGCGCTGGTGGTATCAACAGGTGCCGCATGACGTGTGGGACTATGATTGTCCCTCGCCCGTGATCCTGTTCGATGCCAAGGACGAAAACGGCAAGACGGTGCCGGCGGCTGCCGAAGCGGGCAAGCTGGGCAACGTCTTCATCCTCAACCGCCTGACCGGCAAGCTGCTGCACAAGTCGGAGGCCTTTGTGAAGCAGGCCGAAAACATGTTCGTGATCCCCAGCGACAAGCCCTTCACGCGTTATCCCGGAATCAGTGGCGGCAATCTCTGGTCGCCTGCCGCCTATTCGCCCTTGACGCAGAATTTCTATGTCATGGGCATCAACCAGGCCTACACGGTGACTGCCTTTGCCTTCCCAAAATATGTGCCGGGAACGCCCACCGTGGGCCAGCAAGTGGGCGGCACCCAACGGCCGGCCCCGCTGGATCAATTTCCCGCGGACGGCACCTTGACCGCCATCAACGTCAATACCGGCAAGATTGCCTGGCAACACAAGACCGAGCTGCCCGAAACCGGCGGTGTGCTGGCCACCGCCAGCAACCTGGTTTTTGCCGGTGAGATGAACGGCTATTTCGACGCTTTCGATGCCGTGACGGGCGAGAAACTATGGACCCAGAATCTGGGCATCGGCGTGTGCACGCCTCCCATCACCTACCGCGTCAGGGGCATCCAATATGTCGCGGTGGGCGCGGCGGGATGCCAGCATTCCCGTGGACTGCTCAAGGACGAAAGCAAGTCCCGCTTTGGCGACACCATCGTCCTTTATGCCCTGATGCCTTGACGGCCTTCCAGCCGCGCATGCAGCTTGCGGATCATGTCGCCGGCGGTGCGTTCGAACATTCCCGGCACAAGGGCGTGGACGATGGCGGCCAGGCCGGCGCCCAAAAGCGGCAGCGCGAATGACAGTGCCACCCTCTGATGCTGGAAGTACGTCTCCCCCGCCTGGCGGGGGTGAGACAAAAACAAGCGCCGGAACATGAAACACCACTGCTGCGATCCTTTATTCTAGGACATCCGGCAGGCTTGTGCGCTGTCTCATTTGCCGGAATATTGCGCACAAATATTACCGGAGGGATCATGAAGCGCGCAATTCTTGGCATCGCGGCCGCAGGCCTTTGCACCACATCGCTGATCGCCGGCGCCCAGGCCGCCACCGCCACGCGCTCCGCCTTTGGCGCACTGTCCGACGGCACCAAAGTCGAGGCCGTGACCCTGACCAACGGCGCCGGCCTGTCGGCCAAGATCATGACTTTGGGCGCCACGCTGCAATCGCTGATCGTGCCGGACAAGTCCGGGCACAAGGACGATGTGGTGCTGGGTTATGACACCGCCCAGGACTATCTCACCCGGCCGGACTATTTTGGCGCTTCGGTGGGCCGCTATGCCAACCGCATCGCCAAGGCCAAATTCACGCTCGACGGCAAGACCTATACGCTGGCGACCAATGACGGCCCCAATTCCCTGCATGGCGGCACGCGCGGATTCGACAAAAGGATGTGGAAGATCGATTCACTGTCCAGCGGTCCGGAAGCCAAGGTGGTTTTGAGCTATGTCAGCGCCGATGGCGAGGAGGGCTTTCCCGGCGAGTTGAAAGTCACGGCCACCTATTCGTTGAATGAGCAGAATGAACTGAAACTGCAATATCGCGCCACCACATCAAAGCCCACGGTGCTCAATCTCACCAACCATTCCTATTTCAACCTGTCGGGCAACGATGCCCGCGATGTGATGGGCAACCTGGTGACCTTGCATGCGGCCCGCTTCACGCCGGTGGATGCGACCCTGATCCCGACCGGCGAGCGGCGGGCGGTGGCCGGCTCGGTGTTTGATTTCCGCACCCCCCATCGCGTGGGCGACCACATCCGGGATGCCAAGGATCAGCAGATCCGCTTCGGCCGCGGCTATGACCACAACTTCATCGTCGATGGCGCGGCAGGGAGTTTGCGGCCCGCGGCTGTGGTCCAGGAACCGGTATCTGGCCGGGTGATGGAGATGAGCGTCACCGCGCCGGGTATCCAGTTCTATACCGGCAATTTCCTGGACGGCACGTACTTCGGCAAGGACAGCCGCGCCTATCGCCAGGGCGATGCCATTTGCCTGGAGCCGGGCGTGTTTCCGGATTCGCCGAACCACGCGGATTTTCCCACGTCGCGGCTGAATCCGGGAGCGACTTACGTCAACGCCATAGTCTACAAGTTCAGCGCTAAGTAGTCTTTGATTTGACCCCCATCCGTCGCGACTCGAATCGGCTTCGCCGATATCTCGTTGCGGCACCTTCCCCCTTCTTGGCGCTTCGCGCCGAAGGAGGAGGAAGCTGCTGTGCATTGATGGTCGCGCCGCGATGTGCGGCGCTCGAGATTCCTGGGTGAGGAGCGGCGCGCGAAGCGCGTGAGCAGGTCCAGTGGACCTGCGAAAGCG
>DATBCP010000141.1:0-4451 GCA_036270435.1 Rhizomicrobium sp.
TTGCCGGTGATGAGGCGCATGCCCCGCGAACCATTCAGATCCGTCATAGCGCGCCCTCAAGACCCCATGAAACTTTGATGACGGGCTTTTAGCGGTTGGATTGTACAACCGCAACCAGCGACGGCTTTTTGTCGCGCAAACGCTTCGTCTGTCACCCGTTAAGCACAATCGCCGAGATTTGCCGCCCATAATCGGGCTCGCCGGCATGGGTGGTGCGGCGGAAACTGAAAAAGCCGTTTTCCGGGGGATAGGTGCAAATCCCCAGCGGTTCGACAGTCCCCACGCCGGCCGCGGTCAGGCGGTGGGCAACATAGCCGGCCAAGTCGAAGCGATAATGGCCTTCCCGGTCCGAGGGCACGAAAAACCGGCGGTGCTTAAGGCCCAATTCCAGAAAGCGGTCGCGGAAATCCCAACCCACTTCGTAATTGCATTGGGAAATGCAGGGTCCGATGGCCGCCCGGATGCGATCCCGCGCGGCGCCAAGTTTTTCCATGGCATCCAGGACGGCTTCCAGCACGCCACGTCCATCCTTGCCCAGTGCGCCTTTCCAGCCGGCATGGGCGGCCCCAATCACCTTGGCTTCAGGATCGGCCAGAAGCACTGGCGCGCAGTCGGCGGTGAGAATGCCCAGCGCCAGGCCTTGTGTGGCGGTCACCATGGCATCGCCTTCAAGTCTTGCCGCGCCTTCGCGCGGCGGGGCCAGTCTTGCCGCGCCTTCGCGCGGCGGAGCGGTCAAGCTATGGACGATGGCGCTATGGACTTGCGACAGGCTGACCAGCTTTGCCTCCGCCGCCAGCGTGGCCGCGACCAGGCGGCGGTTTTCGGCCACCGCGAGGGCGTCGTCGCTGGAGCCGGGGCCGCAATTCAGGGATGTGTACAGGCCGCTCGACACACCGCCTTCGCGCCCGAAAAAGCCATGCGCGATGCCCGGCACATGTAGGGTCCCGGCCGTCAGCCGCTTCATGAGGGGAATCCCGCGACATCGGTGATGGCGGCGGGAAGAAAAGCAAGCGCCTTGAACAATCGTCCCATCTGGTCGTTGCCGATCAACCTTTCGGTGACGGACAGGAGGTCCGCGGCATTTTCGGGATTGGATTTCATCAATTGCTCGGCGCGTTCGGTGATGCCGATATTGGCCAGCAGCAGGCCTTGCGTCACCGGCCCGAACACGGCCGCGCCGCCACGCCGGCCTGCCTCGGCCAGAGCGGCAAAGTCCACATGGGCGGACAGATCGTCTTCGCCGGGTTCGGCGAGGGCGTCGGCGAAACGGTGGCCGCTGACCGCCTGAAGGGTTTCCGAAAAGCCGCGCGCTTCGGCATAGCCGTAATCGATGACCAGCGCCGCGCCGCCTTTGGCGGCGATGACACGGGCAATCTCTTCTGCCAGTGCGGTGGCCGCGGGCGAGATTTCGCAAACCCCGCCATCCGGCGCGTTTTCGCGTCCCGCGGGGACAAGGGCAGGCGGGGTGGGCACCGGCGCCAATGCAAATGTCAATTCGTCGTTCAGCACCGTCACCATGCGCTCGCACCAGCCGCGATCGGTCTTCACATATTGGCGCACCGGCAGGGCGTCGAAAAATTCGTTGGCGACAAGAAATAGCGGCCTGTCGCTCAGGCTGTCGTCGAATTGCGCCTGCCAGGAAATATCGGCAGCCAAAATTCCATCGTTGGGGCCGCGCAACTTGTCGGCCTGTGCCTGTTGCAAGGCGGGGCTCGCTTCGACCAGCACGACCTCCAGCTCGGCCAGGAATTCCGGTGCCACCTTGGCGGTGCGCAGAATGTCGGCCATCAGCGTGCCGCGTCCCGGCCCCAACTCCACCAGCCGGGGATTCTTCGGGCAGCCCTGGTCGGCCCAGGCCTGCACCAGCCACAGACCGACCATTTCGCCGAACATCTGGCTGATTTCCGGCGCGGTGGTGAAATCCCCGCTGGCGCCCAGCGGATCGCGCCTAGCATAGTAACCCTGCTGGGGATCCAGCAGGCTGATGGTCATGAATTGCGCCACCGACATCGGGCCCTGGGCTTCGATCAAGGCCATGATGCGCTGCTTAAGAGACATATCGGCAGACATTGGTCTGCCTCACGCCGTTTTGGGCTTGCGATACGCGACCCAGAACAGGATGACGGCACCCAGCCAGACCGGAATGGACAGCGCCATGCCCATGCTGATGGGACCGATGAATTGGGTGTCGGGCTCGCGGAAGAATTCGCAGATGAAGCGGAAGGTGCCATAGCCCAGGAAGAACAGCGCCGAGATCAGGCCGGGCCGCTCATGGGCACGAAAAACGCGCAATGCGACCTGCAACAGGACGAAAAGGACAATGCCTTCCAGTGCTGCTTCATAGAGTTGGCTGGGATGGCGTGGCAGAGGCCCGCCGCGGGGAAAAATCATCGCCCAAGGCACGTTGGTGACACGGCCCCACAGCTCGTCATTCACGAAATTCGCCAGACGCCCAAAGAAAAGTCCGATCGGGGCGAAGGCGCAGGCCAGGTCGGCAATGGGCAGGAGTTTCAGCTTGCGGCGGCGGCAGAACAGCCAGACCGCGACCACCACGCCCAGCAGCCCGCCATGGAAGGACATCCCGCCTTCCCAGGCCGCGATGATGCGGATGGGATCGGTGAGAAAGCCCATGGGCAGGCCATCGCAGAACTGGGCATATTCGGGGGTGACGCTGCACAGGATGGTGCCATAGATCAGCACCCAACCTAGCCGGCCGCCGATGATGACACCCAAGGTGGCCCAAACCACCAGGTCGGCAATATCGTCCTCGCTGGCCGGCAGGCGGCCATTGAACGGCGGATGGGCCCATAGCGTCTTCTGGCGCAGGGTCCGCGCCACACCCCACCAACCCAGCACAATGCCCGCGATATAGGCCAGGGCGTACCAGCGGATGACGAGCGGCCCCAGCTGGATCAGCACCGGGTTGATGTGGGGAAAGGGCAAAAGGGCGGCTGTCATGGCCTCTGACAGGCCAGAGCTTCGTGGCTTGTGTCAAGTGACGGTGGCGGCCATATAGAAAGCAATCCGAAAGGCAAAATGGAGGCTCCCTTGGCCCAGACCGATAACCCGTTCCTGGACGGCGTGGCGAAGGCTTTCACCGATGCCGCAGGCATGGCCCAGAGTGTGCGGGCCGAGATCGACACCTTTGTGCGCCAACGCCTGGAGCGGCTGGTAGCCGACATGGATTTCGTGCCGCGCGAGGAATTCGAAGCGGTCAAGGCCATGGCCGCCAAGGCCCGCGCCGAGAATGAGGCGCTGGCCGCCCGACTCAAAAAGTTGGAAGAAGGGGCCGCTTTGGAATCCAAATCAGGCACTTAGAAGTCTTTTGAGGAGTCCCTGGGGGACTTCTTTGGGGGAATTGTTCGGTTCCAGACACCAACGCCGCCGCGCGAATCTCTCGACCGCCCAAAGCTGTGGAGTCTTTTCCTTGGCCGGGGATGAGGAGTCCCGGACTCTTGTTTTCTCAAAATCTTGTGCCAGTTTGGATCGCAACTGCTTCGTTTTGTGGCCGAAGCGCTTTGGAGTTGCCCAATGACCATCACCCATCTGGACGATGAGCCACTCGACACCTTGCATCCCCTGGATCTCCTGGAACGGGCCGTCGAGGCCAATGGCTGGGCGTTCGAACGGGCAGGACGCGACGAGTTGAATCTCTCTGTGGCCGGCAAGTGGAGCGACCATCATTTCAACTTTTCCTGGCGGGAGGACCTGCAATCCCTGCACCTCTCCAGTGCCTTCGACATGCGGATCGGCGAGGGGATAAGGCGGCAGAATGTCGCCGATCTCTTGATGCATGTGAACGCCAAGCTGTGGATCGGCCATTTCGACCTGTGGCCACAGGACGGAACCATCATCTTCCGCCATGCCATGATCTTCCCGGATGCCGAAACCAGCGCCGCCCAATGCGAGGCGCTGCTGAACCTGGCGCTGGAAGCCTGTGAACATTACTACCCGGCCTTCCAGTTCGTGCTGTTGGGCGGCAAGACGGCCGAAGAGGCCATCACGGCGGCGGTGCTGGAGTGCGCCGGCCAAGCCTAATGGCTAAGTCGTGACGGTCCTTCTTATCGGTGCGGGCAGAATGGCCCCCGCGCCGAAGGCGCGCAAACAAGAAAGGGAACCCATTCTGCTCGTAGGAGCGGGCAAAATGGGTTCCGCCCTGCTCAAGGGCTGGTTGAACCGTGGCATCAAATCCATCTCGGTGGTTGAACCCAAGCCGTCGGCGGCCCTGCGCAAGCTGGCGCAAGCCAGGAAGATCGCGCTGTTCGCCGTTCCCTCCGAGATCAAGCGAAAACCCTCGGTCTGTGTGGTGGCGATCAAGCCGCAAGTGCTGAAAAACGAAGCCCCCCTGTTGGCAAGCTTCGCAGGGGCCGGCGGGCTGATGATCTCGATCGCGGCCGGCACCTCGGTGGCGGCTTTGGCCGGTGCCTGGGGGAAAAAGGCCCGCATCATTC
>DATBCP010000142.1:0-4188 GCA_036270435.1 Rhizomicrobium sp.
AGAGCGGGGCCATCCATCACGTGATCGGCATTGCCTTGGTGGATGCCGAAAAATCTTTGGTATTTTCCTGGCCGGCCAATCGCTCCGATGGGTGGAATCCGCAGAGTGCGCCCAACCGCATTCCGGAAGGGCTCCGCTTCCGGCTTGATCCTACCGTCAACGTCGATGCCCTGAACATCTCGCCGGTCGCCAAGATCGTCGCCAAGGCCGCGCAGACCTACGGCTTTGTCGTGTGGGACAAGGCGGGTTCGATCTCGCTTCGGTTTGAGAATCCCCTGGTCTTCACCCAGGCCGGCCAACCGGATCCCTATCCGGAGATCCTCAACGGCGCGGCTGCGCATTCCGTGTTGGCAGGCATTCCTTGGGACCGCCTGCAATTCCTGCCGATGGATTATGGAAAACAGCCATGACACTTGAACGCACTTATTCACCGCCTTCCCCATCCCTGTGGGAGCGGATATTCCATCCACGTCCAACCCGGGACGCGGAAAGCAGCCTTTCGCATCGCGGCCGCAAGCTGGCCTATCTGGTCAGCCATTATCCCAAGGTGAGCCACACTTTTATCCGGCGCGAAATCTTGGCGCTGGAGCAACGGGGCTGGCAGGTTGCTCGGCTTTCCATCCGCGGCTGGGACGGCGAGTTGGTCGATCCCGCCGACCGCGCAGAGCTCGAAAAAACCACGTTCGTATTGAAGGGCGGTATGCCGTCGCTGGCCGCCGCTGTCCTTTCCCAGGCGGTACGGGCGCCGCGTCGATTCCTCTCCGGACTTGCGCTTGCTTTGCGCATGATGCGGTCCTCGGACCGGCCGGCAATCTGGCACTTGATCTATCTGGCGGAGGCCTGCTGGATCGCCCCACGGCTGGTCCGGCAGGACATCCGTCACCTGCACGCCCATTTCGGCACCAATCCCGCAGAAGTGGCGATGCTGGTAAGCGTGCTGGCCGAGATCACCTACAGCTTCACGGTTCACGGGCCTGAGGAATTCGACCGTGCCCCGGCCATTCACCTGGGCGAGAAAATCCGCCGCTCGGCCTTTGTCGTCGCCATCAGCTCCTATTGCCGCAGCCAGCTCTACCGCAATGTCGAGCAGCATTATTGGGACAAGATCCGGGTGGTCCATTGCGGCATCGACACCGGCTTCTCGGCACTGGAGACGGTGACGCCGTGCGAGGCGCCGCGACTGGTGTGCGTTGGCCGGCTTTGCGGCGAAAAGGGACAACTCCTTCTCGTACAGGCGGCCGCCGTTCTCGCCAGGGAAGGGCACAAATTTAAGCTGGTCTTGGTCGGGGACGGTGAACTCCGCCCCACGATCGCGCAGTTCATACACGGCCAGGGTCTTGCCGGGCATGTCGAAATGATCGGCTGGGCCAGCGCCGATCGGGTCAAACAGGAAATGCTGGCAGCCCGCGCCATGGTGTTGCCGAGCTTTGCGGAAGGTCTGCCCATCGTCCTGATCGAAGCCATGATCCTGGGCCGGCCCGTTCTAACCACCTATGTCGCAGGCATTCCCGAGCTGGTGGTAGACGGTCGCACCGGATGGCTCTTTCCCGCCGGATCGCTGGATGAGCTGGTCAAGGCCATGCAGAGTTGTCTGGAAACTTCGGGTGGCACGTTGAAGGTGATGGGCGAGCTCGCGCGCATCCGTGCCCTGGAACGGCACGGTATTGACGAGCAGGCGAACGGTCTCACCGCCTTGTTCGAGGCGGCCATGTCATGAGCGCGGCTATGACGGTGATTTTGGCAACCGGTTTGCTCCTCCTAGCCCTGCCGGTGACGGTGCTGTTCCTGCAAGTGCTGGCAAGCCTTCTTCCGCGCCGGGCCGCGGACTTGCCGCTGGGTTTGCGGCCGCGGATTGCGGTCCTGATCCCGGCGCATAATGAGCAACATGTGATCGGAACGACCCTGGTATCGGCGGCCCGCCAGTTGGCCGCGGGCGATCGCCTGGTGGTGGTGGCGGACAATTGCACCGACCAGACAGCTGCAGTCGCCCGCCGGCTAGGAGCCGAAGTCACGGAGCGATCCGATGACCTTCATCACGGCAAGAGTTATGCCCTGGATCATGGAATGACCTTCCTCGATCAAACCGGGGCGCCCGATGTGGTGATCTTCCTGGACGCGGATTGCGCACTGAAAGATGGCAGCATTCATCGCCTGGCCTTGACCAGCCTTCAATCGGGACGTCCCGTCCAAGCGGCCTATTTGATGGCTCGGCCCAATACAGGAAAGAAGACCGCCGCATTGGTATGCTTTGCCTGGGCGGTAAAGGATTTCGTTCGGCCGCTGGGGTGGCATCGGTTGGGCTTGCCATGTCAGTTGGCGGGCAGCGGCATGGCCTTTCCCTGGCATGTGGCGCGCGCGGTCGACTTGGCCAACGGGCATCTTGCAGAGGACCTCAAGCAAGGACTGGATCTGGCGCTGGTCGGCCGGTTTCCCCTCTTTTGCCCCGATGCGGTGGTGATCAGCGATGTCGCGCCCGGTGGACAACCCAGCGCGTCCCAGCGGGCCCGCTGGGAACACGGCACGATCGCGACGGCCCTGGAATATCTTCCCCGGCTGCTGGCACAGATGCTGAAGGCGCCTAGCCTGTCGCTGCTCGCCATGGCGTTGGATGTTTGCGTGCCACCCCTGGCCCTGCTCGCTTTGATGCTGGGCGCCTCCATGGCATTGACCGCCGGCCTTTTTCTGCTGAGCGGGAGCGCCATGCTGCTGAGCCTGTCCGCACTACTCTGTGGAGTCTTTTTCGCCACCATCTGCATGGCCTGGTGGCGGTTTGGACGAAATATCATTCCGCTTTCCTGGCTGGTGTTCGCGCCTGCTTATGCATTGGCAAAAATTCCGCTCTATGCCCGGTTCTTCCTGGACCGTCAGCGGGCCTGGGTGCGTGGCGACCGGCAGGCCGTGACACATGTGGAGAAGGTCTAGCCATGGCCGCAATCGACGTCTTGATGCCGGTACGCAACGGTGTCGGCTTTCTCGGTGAATCCATCGACAGCATCGTCGCGCAAACCTTTGCCGACTGGAGGCTGCTGATCCTGGACCATGGTTCGTCGGACGGGTCGGCGGAACTCGCCCATCGCTATGCTACGCAGGACGCCCGCATCCGCGTTCTTTCCATGCCCGGCGCGCAAGACCTGGGCGGACTTCTGAATGCGGGTCTGGAACATTGCGACAGCCGCTATGTCATGCGCCACGATGCCGATGACGTCGCTCTGCCCAACCGTATGGAATTGATGAATCAATTCTATGCCGCCAACAGCCAGTATGTGGCGGTAGGCGGCGAGGCCTTGATGATCGACAGCGAGGGCCGGCTGGTCGACCACCTGCAGCCACCGACCCGGCCCGAAGCCATCACGGCGGGAAGTTTTTTCTACAATCCCATCATTCACCCCACAGTGACGATCAATTTTCCCGCATTCCGGAAAATGGGGGCCAGCTACGGCAGGGACTTTCTCCAGCTCCTGCCGGCGACAGATTCCATTTCGGTGAACCGCTGCGCAGAGGATTATATCCTCTTCGGGCAGATAGGCCTGTTCGGCTTGTGCGCCAATGTGGGTGCGCCTTTGATCAAATACCGTGTGCATTCGGGGAGCGAAAGCGTGGCCAAGCTGGCCGACCAGATCCGGCTGTGCCGGTCGGTGGCGCTGTTTCTCAGTCGCTCCTTCTGCCAGATGGGCAACCTCGAACCTTTCGATCCCGGACCCTTTTCCAACCATTCCGGCCATATCAGCAATTTCGGCAAGGCGGATCTGACCCAGGAATTCCGGAAATTGTCCCGGGCCCTGCTCCAAGGGATCGGTGACGTACCGGCGGTCAGGCGAGAACTGGCCTTCCGCTGGGTCCTTGCCACCAGCAACCCGCTGAAGCTGGCAGCGCGCTACACCCGCTTTGAATTGTTTCACAGGCGCAAAAGCGGCGAACGTGCTGTGATGCGCAACTGGGCGCGCCGCATGGTACGCGCCAACGAGTACAGCTTCCTGGATGCGGTCTGATCAGGCCTGGCTGGCAGCCACGGCGCCGTGAATGCGCTTCAGGATCAAGGCCCGGGCACGCGCCCGTAGCTGGGCGAACATCTCAGGCGCGAACAGCCGCAGCTGCGCGAGATAAAGCACACAGCCTGCAACCCCAATGACGGTCGTCCTGGCCAAATCGCCGGCAGGAATCACCCCTCCCAAAAGATACGCCGAAACA